>CANQQN010000155.1 GCA_947625995.1 uncultured Lachnospiraceae bacterium | reverse complement strand
GGAAGGAGAAACTATATGAACAGTATTGAGAGATTTATGAACACCATCGAAAGAAAGCCCGTAGACCGTCCTGCCTGCTGGCTGGGCATGCCGGATATCAAATCGCAGCCCGCGCTGATGAAAGAATTTGGTGTGGACAACATGCATGATCTGAAGCTGGCCATCGGCGACGACGTGTACACGGTGGAGGTTCCTTATCAGTCAGAAACCGCGTCCGCCATTTATGCCGCCTTCGACTGGTATCAGGACGGCGACGTGGATGCGGAGAACCGTACCCTGACGGCGCCGGGGTTTTTCATTGACGCGGAAGACCCGGAGGAGGTCAATGATTTTGATTGGCCGGATCCCGCAAAATATATTGATGTAGAGAAATGTAAGGCGCTGGTAGAAAAAGCGCCCGACGACAAGCTGATCCTCGGCATGATGTGGTCCGCCCATTTTCAGGATGCCTGCGCGGCCTTCGGTATGGAGACGGCGCTGATGAATATGATCGCGAATCCTGAGATGTACGAGGCGGTGGACGCCAAGATCATGGAATTCTATCTGAAGGCCAATGAGATCTTTTATGAGGCCACCAAGGGCAGGCTCCATGCAGTGCTCATCGGTAACGATTTCGGCAGCCAGAGAGGGCTGATGCTTTCGCCGGAGATGATCCGCCGGTTTGTGATCCCCGGCGCGAAGCAACTGATCGATCAGGCCCACAGCTACGGCCTGAAGGTGATCTATCATTCCTGCGGGTCCATTGTGGACGCCATCCCCGACCTGATCAAGGCGGGTGTGGACGCCATTCATCCCATTCAGGCGCTGGCAGCAGGTATGGAAGCCTCTAATCTGAAGGCAAAATTCGGCGGACAGGTCAGCTTCTGCGGCGGCGTGGATACGCAGGATCTTCTTGTGAACGGCAGCGAGGAGGATGTAAAGGCAAAAGTACGGGAATTGCGGGAACTGTTCCCTACAGGACTGATCATCTCCCCCAGCCACGAGGCCATCATGCCGGATGTGGCGCCTAAAAAGATCCGCGCGCTGTTTGAGGCAGCTACGGAAGTAAGATAGCAGATTGAAAATCCCCACGGTCTGCAAAAGCCGTGGGGACTTTCTTTTTTATGAAATAGGAAAATGCGCGAGCCAAGTGGATGGATGGCGAAGTGTCGCCGCCGGGCGACACTTTTTATCTGCCAGTCTGCCGACGCATGATAGCGCCATTGAAAACGGAGGGATTGTATGAAAATGCTTTTTGACTTATATTGTGTGTTTTTTCGCATTGGCGGGCTCACCTTCGGCGGCGGCCTGACCATGCTGCCCATGCTGAAATACGAGCTCAGCGAAAAAAAGAACTGGGTGACGGAGGACGAATTGCTGGATTACTACGCCATCGGCCAGTGTACGCCGGGCATTATCGCCGTGAATACGGCTACCTTTGTGGGATTTAAAAAGAAAGGGATCCCCGGAGCTATCTTTTCCACGCTGGGAATGGTGAGCCCGTCCCTGATCATTATCACGCTGCTGGCGCTGTTTTTGGAGAAGTATATAAACGCGCCTATTGTGGCCCACGCCCTTTCCGGTATTAAGATCGTTGTCTGCGCCCTTTTGTTGAACACGGTGATCACTCTTGCGAAGAAAAGCTTTGTCAGTCCTGTGTGCGTGCTGATCGGTATTCTGGCCTTTGTGCTGTCACTGTTCACGCCGGTGCCCTCGGTGCTTATCGTGATCGTGGCAGGCGTATATGGGGTATTGAAGCAGAAGTTTAAAAAGGAGGCGGCAAAATGATCTATCTAAAGCTGTTTGTCGAGTTTTTCCAGATCGGCCTGTTTGCCGTAGGCGGCGGCCCTGCCACCATTCCTTTTCTGATGAATCTTGCGGATCGGTACGATTGGTTTACAAGGGCGGATGTGGCAAGTATGCTGGCCATCAGTGAGAGCACGCCGGGTCCTATCGGTATCAACATGGCAACCTATGCGGGCTTCCACGCGGCGGGCATTCCCGGCGGTATTCTGGCAACCTTGTCTTTGGTGCTTCCCAGCCTGATCGTGATTGTGATCGTGGCCAAGCTTCTTGAAAATTTTGCCCAGAATCCCTATGTAAAATCTGCTTTCTGGGCCATTCGTCCTGCGGTGACGGGGCTGATCGCCATGGCGGTGGTGGGTATTTTTGAAACGACGCTGTTTACGGCGGCGGACGGTTCCTTTCAACTGCCGGTGCTTCCGCTGATCCTTTGCGGCGTGTTTTTTGTGGTTATGAATATCCAGAAACTGAAAAAGCTGCATCCCATCGTGTTTTTGCTTGGCGGCGCAGTGTTGGGGATCGTGCTCCGGCTGTGATCGTTTCAATGAGGCAATATACCAGTTTAAAAACTATAAACTTTTTGATGCGTTATGAAAAATGTATTGACATGCGATCGTTTTCCGTATAATATAATATTAGAAGTGAAAACTTCTATGAGGCGTTTGTCAGAAGTGCCTGGCATAAAAAACTGAAAAAATTGTGAGGGGTTTGTCAGATGTACCTGTCTAAAAAAAACTGAAGATATTATACAAAAGAAGGGAACTAAGTATGTTCCCTTTTTTCTTTGCGGAGGACTTTTATGGAACCGGTACTTTGTTATATAAAAGAGAATTACTTCAAGGAAAGAATGCAGGATTAGATTACCGGTATGTGTTGGTGATCAATGATGACAGGTATATTGAGGTGCAGACACAGTGTAAAATTCCGAAATCACAGTACCGAAAGATAAAAAATGATCTGGAAAGGATAAAGAAGGAATTTCAAATATATTTGAATGGATATATCAAGACTGTTAGAAAGAAAAGAAATCAAAAAGAACCGTTATATAAAGAATCCTCTCTGATCAATTATTTGTCGGAACTTGGAGATTGCCAGATACATAAATAAAACGGACGTTGCCCGGATATGGGCAGCGTCCGTTTTTAAGGTTTTCAGATTCAGATCTGCTTATCTTTGTACACGTCCTGAGCCGTCGCCCTGCGCCAGCTTCAATACTTCGTCCATGGAGACCATATTGAAATCGCCTTCCACAGAGTGCTTCAAGCAGCTTGCTGCAACTGCAAACTCGATAGTCGCCTGCGGATCATAGCCGTTTAAGGAAGCACAGATCAGTCCGCCGCCAAAGCTGTCGCCGCCGCCTACGCGGTCAACGATATGCATGGAGTATTTCTTGCTGAAATAGCTTTCGCCGTCCACATAGAGCATTGCGGACCAGAGATTATCGTTTGCGGAGATGGACTCCCTGAGCGTGATGGCTACCTGCTTGAATCCAAAGCGGTCTGTCAGCTGTTTTGCCACATCCTTGTAGCCCTCATGATTCAGCTTGCCTGTGGTCACGTCCGTGCCGGAGGACTTGATGCCGAACACATCGGAAGCATCCTCCTCATTTGCGATACATACGTCCACATACTGGCAGAGCTCTGCCATGACCTTGCCGGCCTTTTCCTTGGACCACAGTTTATTGCGGTAGTTCAAGTCGCAGCTGATGGTGACGCCCTTTGCCTTTGCGGCCTTGCAGGCGTCCAGGCAGATAGCGGCCACGTCGTCGTTCAGCGCGGGCGTGATGCCTGTAAAGTGGAACCACTCAGCGCCGTCAAAGATCTCGTCCCAGTTGAAATCGTCTCTGGAAGCGGTGGCGATAGAAGAGCCTGCCCGGTCATAAATTACCTTGGAAGGTCTCTGGCTTGCGCCCTTTTCCAGAAAGTAAATGCCCACACGGTCGCCGCCGCGGGTAATGTAGGAAGTGTCTACGCCGTATTTCCTCAGGGAATTCACTGCACACTGTCCGATCTCATGGGTGGGAAGCTTGGTAACAAATTTGGCGTCAAAACCGTAGTTTGCAAGGGAAACCGCGACGTTTGCCTCGCCGCCGCCGTAGGTCGCGCCGAATTCATCGGCCTGAACAAAACGGTAGTAGCCGTTGGGAGCCAGCCTCAGCATGATCTCGCCGAATGTGATTACTTTTTTTGCCATGGTTATCAACCTCTTTCTTCTTAAAATGTCTTATTTTTTCTTTTGCAGAAGGTGGATCGCGAAACCGCCGACCTCGTCCTTCAGATAAACAGCGGTCATATTGCCCTTCGCGTCATATTTTGCGGAATCCATATCAATGGCAACGCCCATAGATTCCAGATAATAGATGGCGCGGTCAATATAGTTGGTGCCGATGGCCATATGGCCCTTCTCTCCATAATAAGGAACCTTCATGCACTCTACAAAGGTGCCTGCGAATACGGAGGAATTGCCCACCTTTTTGGTAAAGCCAAAGAGCTTTTCAAAGGAACCGGCCACGTCGGTGGCTTCTTCTTCGTTGGCGCAGTTGATGCCCATATGCATCAGTTCAAAGCCCAGCATGCTGTTGACGGCTTCTCTCGTCAGTTCCTTGATCTTGTCAAATTCGCCTGCCGCAACAAGGGCGCCGGAAACCATCCAGCTGCCGCCGCATGCGATGATCTTGGGAAAATCAAGATAAGAGCAGAGGTTTGATGCGTTGATGCCGCCGGTGGGCATAAATTTCATCTTTGTATAAGGCGCGGACATGGCCTTGATCATAGGAAGGCCGCCTGCCGCCTCGGCAGGGAAAAACTTGACGACTTCAAGGCCAAGCTCAAATGC
>CANQQN010000154.1 GCA_947625995.1 uncultured Lachnospiraceae bacterium | reverse complement strand
CTGCCGGAAGCAGTGCTGATGTATTTTCAGTACAATCAGGATCTGGATTACCGGAAAAAGGCCTATCTGTTTGCCAATCTGACGAAGTACCGGAAAGAGTATGAAGATCTGTATGACACCTATTATCAGGATATGGTGGACTTTGTGCTGCGTCAATTGGAAAAGGGAAGAGTCAACACCCATCTGATCTATCTTTATCAGCGCATGGTAAACAGACAGTATATCAGTCAAAAAAACGCCTATTACATAGCGGATTTTATTTTTTCAAAAAAGATTACCCGGATCCCTCCGGAAATGGTCAGTGTGATCGTGGCGGAACCGGCTCTGGCAGAGGAGATCATGGCGCCGGTATCCGAAGGGACCGCCATTGTTCCCATCTATACGGAGGAAGCCTGCGTTTTTTATCAGGACAGCAAGGGGAACAGGCAGGCGGTTTCGGATCTGTCTGCATTTGAGCGATGGTTTGAGCGGGAGGACCTGCTGGAGCTTTGCGGCCGGTATTGTCCCGCTCATCCGGGCATTATGTTGAAAAAATGCGCGATGCTGACGGAGGGGAAGGATCCTCAGTGGCAGATCACCCTTGCCCAACTGACGGCGGAATCTCAGTTTTCACTGGCATTCCGCATGGAATTATGGCAGCGTATGCTGGATCATTTTTACCGGATTTACGACAATGATTCTGTGGAATGGTGCCTGCAGCATGTGAAGGTGGACGATCTTCCTTGGGAAAAGCGGAGCCAGAATATAGAGCTTCTGCTCCTGCAGGGGCAGTATGAAGAAGCCTTTGCCTATGTGATTACTTACGGCTGCGAGCACATTGCGGACAAACCCATGATCCGGGTATGCAGCAGGATGATCTGCAAAAAAGAATTTACTTATGACCAGAATCTTCTGGATATCTGCAGGGAGATCTTCTTCCGGGGGAAATACGATGAGATCATGCTGGGCTACTTGCTTGACAATATGGAGGGCGGTACCGGTGAAATGGAACAGATCTGGCAGGCCGGAGAGCAGTTTGGGCTGGACACCTACCGCATGGCCAAGCGGCTCATCGAAAGGGTGCTTTTTACCGGCTGCGTACCGGACAGGCTTTACGAGATCTTTGAAAGCTATTACCGGGCAAAGGGAAAAGAAAATCTTGTGCTTGCGTTTCTAACGAGTTTCTCGGAAAAGATCCTCCAAAGAGGCTTTCAGGCGGACATACGGATCTATGAATGGATCCGGAAGGAACTGGCCAGAGGCGAAGAACTCAATGAGGCGTGCAGGATCGCGTGGCTGTACGGAATTTCTCGGTATCCCAGTCTGGCCGACGGCGCGGAAGCCCTTGGGGCACAGGTACTGCGGGAATTGCTTGTGGAAGGCAGGTATTTTGGGTTTTTTGCGGATCTGCCCGACAAGATCAAGGAAGGACAATTGTTTTTGGAGCAGTCTTATTTGGAATACAAAGGAGATCCGGCTCACAGGGTGTATGTCCATTACCTGATCGAAGGACAGGACGAGGCACGGGGTTTTCGCACAGAAGAGATGGAGCAGAGCTATCCGGGAATCTTTGTGAAAGAAATCACGCTGTTTTCGGAAGATACCATGCAGTATTATCTTACGGAGCAGTACAAAGATCAGGAGCGGATCGTCAAAACAGGAAGGCTGTCGGGACCGGGCTGTTCAAAGGATGAGGCGGGCCGCTATGCCCACGTGGAGAGAATGCTTGTCCAGAATGATCCCAATGTGCAGGAGCATATGGCAGAGGCGTACCTGAAGGAGTCCTATCTGACCGAAAAAATATTCCAGTCTCTGTAGCTGAGGAAGGGAGAGATGCAAGGTGAGTGAGAAAAAGGCGATGGTGATCGGGTACGGCTTTTGCGATGGCTGTGTACAGATTGGCTACTATTCGTCTAATATGGATGAACCGGAGTTATTGCATCAGTCGGCGGAGGAAGCTTCCCCGATCCCTGTGACTCTGTGCAGGCTGGAGAGCGGCCAGTGGCTTTACGGCACGGAAGCGGTTAGCGCCGGCAGGCAGGGTCTTGGACCTGTGGTAGAGGATCTGGTGAGACTTTGCGCGGAGGGCGAGCCTGTGGTGGTGGAGGATGTTCCCTATATGCCCGGCGAGCTTCTGGCGGTATTTGTAAAAAAGAGCCTCAATCTGATCCACCGGATTGCCAATCTGGATCAGATCTCGGGAATGACTTTTTCTTTTGAACATTTGACGGAACGGGTTATTACGGACATGCAGCAGATCATCTCGCAGATGCCGATTCCGGCAGAACGCATGTATATACAGGATTTTAAAGAGAGTTTTTATGATTTTGTCACTTATCAGAAGCGGGAACTCTGGACCAATGATGTTATGCTTCTGGATGCAAGGGGCGGCCGGCTGAAGGTATGGGAGCTTGGCAGGGCAAAGGCGTCCCATGGCGTTCCTTTCATGGTTGGGGAGACGGTGTTTGAGCAGTTTAAATTCGGAAGAAAGGATCAGGCGACGGATGAGCAGTTTGCAAAGCTTCTGGCGCAGCTGATCCAGAAACGTCTGATCTCGTCTGTTTTTCTGATGGGAAAAGAATTTGAAGGAGACTGGATGAAGGAGTCTTTGCGGTATTTGTGCAGAGGCCGCCGTGTTTTCGGCGTGGAGCACATGGCTGTGAAAGGCGCCTGTTACCGGTGCCTGCGGCCTGCGGAGACTAAGGATGACAAACGGCAGTATTATCTGGGAGAGCAGCAGATCAAGTTTCATGTGGGCCTGTATGTCTGGAATGGCAGGGAGCAGCAGTACTGCCGGCTGATCTGGGCCGGCACCAACTGGTTTGAAGGAGCAAGCTCCAATATTTTCCTGCTGGATCAGTGCGACAGCGTCTGCATACAGACGGATTTCGTGACGGAGGCGCCGGAGGATAAGAGAAGCGTCCGGCAGACCATTCCGCTGAACTGGATTCCCAAGCGGCCGAATCTTGCCACAAAGGTGCGCGTTGACATCCGGTTTCAGGGTGTAGACGATTGGACGGTCACAGTGACGGATCTGGGGCTGGGTGATCTTTTTCCCGCCTCCGGAAAGTCAGTCACAAGGCAGATGGGAGGATAACACATGGGCGGTTTGCGTATCTGCAAATATAAGACGGCGAATGCCCCGTTTTTTATAAAAAGAATATCTGTGAATATTTATACCATGGAGGAATTGTGTTATTACATCTACCATAATTTCGCCCTTGTGGATGATTCCGTTATGAATGAAGACCTTTTTTCATGGCTGGAAAATGAACTGGAACTGCCCCGGTTCGCAGGGATCCTGCGCCAGAACGTATCGGGAGGCGCATCCTACCGGAAGCTTGCCAGCCTGCTCCTTGATATGGCGGGTTACTGCGGCAAGGATGAGTTGCGCAGCCTGTTTTCTTCCATGGATGTAAAAAATACAAAGCCGGGTTCCCAGATGTTGAAGACTGTGGCGGACCGGATGCTGGAAAATCACAAATATGTAAAAGCCATCCGGGAGTACGCGAGCATTTTGCACCTGCGAAACCGTGATACTCAGACCGATGAATTTTTAGGCGGCGTGTACCACAACATGGGCGTGGCTTTTGCCAGACTGTTTCTCTACGATCAGGCGGTGAAATGCTTTGCTGCGGCTTATGAAAAAAATGGCGAACAGAAGTCCATGGAACAGTATATCGCGGCAGTGAAGATGGGCGGAACACCCATAGAGAATTTTGTTGACGAAGGGGAAGAGGATATCGGCGCAAAGCTGGAGGCTCTGGTGCTGGAGGCTTCCCGTGACGAGACGGGGAAACGTCTGCAGCAGCTTCGGCAACTGAAGGAGGAAGGCCGGAGCGAAGAGTATAAACAGGCTTTGCAGGAGCTTCTCCATGAACAGAAGAAAGAATGTGTAAAGAATATCTCTGTGTGAAAAGAGCGGTTCTATGAAGAACGCCGTTTGCCGTGGGTTTTAGCGGCGTCGGCAACGCCTCTGAAAATGATGATAAGAAAGGAATGGAAATATGCTGACAGATACAAGAAAGTCTCCTTATGCGAAAGCGGTCCCCCTGTCATATGAAAATGTAAAGTGGACGGAGGGCTTCTGGAAAGAGGCCGCGGACAAATGTAACGAAAAAACGGTGCCTCATCTGCAGAAGATGTTTGAAGCGCCGGATATCAGCCATGTACTGGAAAATTTCCGTATCTGTGCCGACCCGGAGGATCACAGGCCCCATGACGGTACGGTGTTCGGTGACGGTGATTTTTATAAATGGATGGAATCTGCCATGTACGCGGCGGCGGCCAATCATGACGAAGCGCTCTTTGACAAGCTGGAGGAGTATGTACAGCTGATCGGCAAAGCCCAGCAGCCGGACGGGTATCTTTCCACCAAGCAGATCATAGAAGAGCGGAACGGCACCGGCAAGCGCATGGGGGATATCAACGAATTTGAAGTATACAATATGGGGCATATGTTTACTTCCGCCTGCCTGTACTACAGGCTTACCGGCAGGGATTCTTTTTTGAACATTGCGAAGAAGACCGCCGATTATCTGGAAAATATGTACAAGGATGCGCTGGCAAAGGATGAGGTGCAGACGGCGGTATGTCCGTCCCACTACATGGGTCTTATTGAGATGTACCGCACCACCGGGGAAAAGCGGTATCTGGATTTGGCCCGGATGGCC
>CANQQN010000153.1 GCA_947625995.1 uncultured Lachnospiraceae bacterium | reverse complement strand
GTATGGTGTTCCAGAAACCCAATCCGTTCCCCATGTCGGTCTATGACAATATCGCTTACGGTCCCCGTACCCACGGGATCCGTGCCAAAGCAAAGCTGGACGATATTGTGGAACGCTCCCTGCGGGACGCGGCCATCTGGGACGAAGTGAAAGACAGGCTGAAAAAGAACGCGCTGGGACTTTCCGGCGGACAGCAGCAGAGGCTTTGTATCGCCCGCGCTTTGGCCGTGGAGCCGGAAGTGCTTTTAATGGATGAACCTACCTCGGCCCTTGACCCGATCTCCACCTCAAAGATCGAGGAACTGGCGATGACGCTGAAAGAAAAATACACGATCATCATAGTCACCCACAACATGCAGCAGGCGGTGCGGATCTCGGACAGAACGGCGTTTTTCCTTTTGGGAGAGCTTGTAGAGTACGGAGATACAGAAAAAATATTTTCACAGCCTGCGGACAAACGCACCGAGGACTATATCACGGGGAGGTTTGGATAATGAGGACACGGTTTGACGAGCAACTGAATACGCTGGGTCAGGAGCTTATCAAGATGGGGGCGTTGTGTGAGGAAGTAATCTCTCTTGCGGCTTCCGCCCTCATTCAAAAGGACGACGCGCTGGCGGCAAAGATCGCGCCGCTGGATCATGAGATCGACGAAAAAGAACGGCAGATCGAATCTATGTGCCTGCGGCTTTTGCTGCAGCAGCAGCCGGTGGCGCGGGATCTGCGGCAAATATCCGCCGCATTGAAAATGATAACGGATATGGAACGGATCGGAGACCAAGCGGAGGACATCGCGGAGATCCTGCCCTTCCTGAACGACAGGACACTCCCGGAGCATATCCAGATCCGGGAAATGGCAAAGGAAGCGTCTAAAATGGTAACGGACAGCGTGGACGCCTATGTGAAGCAGGATACTTCCATAGCCGAAGCGGTCATTGCTTCCGACGATATTGTAGATGACTATTTTATAGAGATCAAAAGCAGCCTGATCTCCTTGATCGCGCAAAATCCCACCGAAGGGGAATATGCCCTTGACCTTTTGATGGTAGCGAAATATTTTGAACGGATCGGGGATCACGCTACGAACATTGCCGGCTGGGTGCTGTTTTCTGTTACCGGGGAAAAAGATGTGCAGCGGCAGGCAGATTGAAAAAGTCCTAAAAAGATGCTATGATAGGATGGGCTTGGAAAGCGGTTTTTATCGGGCTGTTTTCCATTCTCTGAAAGGAAGTGAACCTCTTGATTTTCTGTGTGGAAGATGATAACGGGATCCGGGATCTGATACTATATACCTTGCACGCTGCGGGCTTTGAGGCTGTGGGCTTTTCGGACGGCGCGTCTTTTCTGGACGCGCTTCGTGAAGGAACTCCGGAACTGGTGCTTCTTGACATCATGCTTCCCGGCGAGGACGGTATCAGTATTTTGAAGCGGTTGCGGGCAGAGGGGAATCCGGTGCCGGTGATCATGGCTACGGCAAAAGGGACCGAGTATGATAAGGTGATCGGCCTTGATCTGGGGGCGGACGACTACCTTGCGAAGCCCTTTGGCATGATGGAAATGGTGTCCCGCGTGAAAGCGGTGCTCCGCCGCGTTTCGCCTGCCGGTAAAAGAGAAATATTGTCCCTCTGCGGGATACAGATGGATACAGCGCAGCACATGGTTGTTGCAGACGGAAAACGGGTAGAACTCACTTTTAAAGAGTATGAACTGCTCCGAAAATTTATGGAGAATCCCGGCAGGGTATTTACGCGTGATCAGCTTCTGGGCAGTATATGGGGCGACGGGTATATAGGAGAGACCCGCACGGTGGACGTCCATATCGGTACGCTGCGGACAAAGCTGGGACGTTGCGGCGACTGCATTGAAACGGTACGGGGCGTCGGCTATCGATTGGAGGCGGAAAAATGACAAAACGGATCTTCAGGTCCATCTGCCTTGTGGCGATCGCGGTTTTCCTTGCATCTGTGGCGTTGTTTCTGGGCGTGCTTTATGATTATTTCGGAAATGTTCAGCAGGATCAATTAAAGACGCAGACAGAGCTTGCCGCGCAGGGCGTCCGGACCATGGGCGCGGAGTTTTTTGAGGGACTTTCTCCCAAAGGTTATCGTATTTCATGGATCAGCGGGGACGGCAGCGTGCTTTATGACAGTGAAGCGGATTCCTCCGAAATGGAAAATCACCTTGCGCGGGAGGAGATCAAAGAAGCGCTTGCATCCGGTTATGGCGAAAGCGCCCGTTATTCCGTTACATTGATGGAGCGCACTTTGTACAGCGCGAAAAGGCTGCCCGACGGGACGGTGATCCGTCTTTCCGTGGCGCAGAGCACGCTTTTGATGCTGCTGCTTGGAATGATGCAGCCTATCCTTATTATCATTGTGATCGCCATGGGGATTTCTCTCTGGCTGGCACATCGTCTTTCCAGACACATTACCGCGCCCTTAAATCAACTGAATCTGGACGATCCGCTGAACAACGAGGGATACGATGAGCTTTCGCCCCTTTTGCGGCGGATCGACGCCCAGCAGCAGCAGATCAGGCGTCAGGAAAAAGAACTTTTGCAAAAGCAGGAGGAATTTGAAGCTGTTACAGATAATATGGCGGAGGGCATTATCCTTCTGAATCCGAAAGGCATGATCCTTGAGATCAATCGCGCTGCGGAAAACCTTTTCGGAGCGACCCGCGCCTGCATCGGAAAACACATTTTATCAGTCAACCGCAGCATAGAAATATCAGAGCTTCTATCGGGAATAGAAAAAGGCGTACGGACGGAAAAAATCATAGACCTAAACGGCGGAAAATATCAGTTTGCCGTCAGTCCGGTCAGTGAGAGCGGGAATATCTTTGGCGCTGTTCTTCTGATGCTTGACGTTACGGAGAAGGAACAGGCCGAAAAGATCCGGCGGGAATTTACGGCGAATGTGTCCCATGAACTCAAAACACCGCTGCATACCATCGCGGGGTGCGCGGAGCTTTTGGAAAACGGTATGGTGCGTCCTGAAGATACGGCAAGGTTTTACGCGCAGATCCGGGGCGAGGCCGGACGTATGATCTCTTTGGTAGAAGATATCATTCGCCTTTCTCATCTGGACGAAGGCGCGGATGATATGAAGCGGGAGCGAGTCGATCTTTATGCGTTGGCTGCTGAAACGGTCAGGTCGCTTTCCTGCCAAGCGGAAAATGCAGGGGTTTCCGTAAGTGTAGAGGGGGAGTCCACGGTGGTGGACGGCGTACCGCAGCTTCTTGAGAGTATCGTCTATAATCTGACGGACAATGGGATCAAATATAACCGTCAGGGCGGAACGGTAAAAATAACGGTGGGGCATTTTTCGGATGGCGTTGGCCTTTCGGTAGCCGACACAGGGATCGGTATTTTGCCGGAACATCGGGAGCGCATTTTCGAGCGGTTTTACCGGGTGGATAAAAGTCGTTCCAAAGAGCTTGGCGGTACGGGGCTTGGCCTGTCTATCGTGAAACACGCGGCCCGGCTGCACGATGCGAAAATTGAAATGCAAAGCGCGGAGGGCGAAGGTACGACTGTTACCGTGATTTTTCCCGATCCAAGTGAATAAATAGTGATTTCATACGCAGGCTGCTCGTTTCTTTTTTATGTTTTTTAAAAAACACCCAATGAAACTCCTTTTTGCGACACTTTATGAGCGAAAGGCAGGTGGGAATGATGAAGCCGGAGAGGATTGAAGAGTATATTGAAAAGGTGTACGGATATGCTGTGAATCACACCTATTCCCGCGATGAAGCTGACGAGCTATCGCAGGAAATATTGCTTACGGTGATCCGTCAGTTGCCGAAGCTCAGGGACGACAGTAAATTTGAGCCTTGGTTGTGGAAAATTGCCGATAACACAGCAAAGTCCTTCCGCAGGTCTGCGGGTAAAAAGAGAGCGCTGTATTCCTATGATGTTCTTGAAAATATGTCTTATGAGGAAGCGGACGAGAGCGAAAATGAAGAAATCTATGATTTACTGCGCACCAAAATCGCAATGTTGTCCGAGCTTTACCGCAATATCATCATTCTTTACTATTACGACGGCCTTTCTGTAAAAGAGATCTCCGAAAAGCTGAATATTCCGGAAGGAACGGTTAGCTGGCGGCTTTCGGCAGGTCGAAAAAAGCTGAGAAAGGAGTTTGATGATATGAATGAAACTGCACTGCGTCCTGTTCGTATGAAGTTAAGCATCTATGGAAATGGAGATTATGACGGAAAAAGGAAGCCGTTTCCTGCGGTTTATATTGACGACGCGCTGTCGCAGAATATTCTATACTATTCTTACGAAAAACCACGCACGATAGAGGAATTGGCAAAGCTTTGCGGCGTGCCTGCATACTACATTGAAGATAAGATCAGTCGTCTTTTGAGATATGAAGCGATGGCTGAAGCAGTGAAAGGAAAATATCAGACGGATTTTGTTATCATATCGGACAAACATGGGATTTACTGTGAAGAAAACGCAGAAAAAACATTGATGCCTGTTATGGAGGAACTCATAGCGGCTTTAAAAGAAATTTCCGGGCAGGCCATGAAAATCGATTTTTACAAGGCGGAAAAGAGCGAAGAAGATCTGTTTTATTTGTTTGGCGCGCTGGCCTTTTCCTACAGTGAAGTGAAAAGTTAACTTCCACTTCTAAAAACTCCGGCAGAAAAGTTGCTGTTAGTGTTACAGGGAAGGATAT
>CANQQN010000152.1 GCA_947625995.1 uncultured Lachnospiraceae bacterium | reverse complement strand
CCGGGCTGCCCTCACAGGAGCACCTTCCATGTATTGAATAAATTACATATCCACGCGGCGGGAGATATCGGCTGCTATACTCTGGGGGCAGTGGCGCCCCTGAACGTGGTGGACACCACTGTCTGCATGGGTTCCAGCATCAGTTCTCTCCACGGCATGGAAAAGGCGAGAGGAAACGATTATATCAAGGACTGGGTTGCCGTCATCGGCGATTCCACCTTTATGCATACAGGCGTCAACAGCCTGATGAACATGGTCTACAACCAGAGCAAGGCCACGGTGCTGATCTTGGACAATTCCACCACCGGCATGACCGGACATCAGGATCATGCCGCTACCGGAAAGACCCTTATGGGCGACGCCACTTATGCCATTGACATCGTGGGGATCTGCAAGGCCATGGGCGTGCCCAACGTCTGCTTCGTCAATGCGTTTGATCTGCCTGCCATGGAAAAGACCATCAAAGAAGAAGTGGCCAGAGACGAACTGTCGGTGATCGTGGTGAAGGCGCCCTGTGCGCTTCTGGACAAGAGCCCCGTCACCGTACAGTACCGGGTAGATCCGGAGAAATGTAAGCGCTGCGGCATGTGCATGAAGCCGGGTTGTCCCGCTATGACAAAGGCATCGGACGGCACGATCACCGTGAATGATACCATGTGCAACGGCTGCGGTCTGTGTGCAGGTATCTGTAAGTTTGGCGCTGTGGAGAAAGTGAGGGTGAGATGATGCAGACGAAGAATATTATGATCGTAGGCGTGGGCGGACAAGGGACGCTGCTCACCAGCCGTATTTTGGGCGGGATCACGCTTCGGGCAGGCTATGACGTAAAGATGTCGGAGGTGCATGGAATGGCCCAGAGGGGCGGCAGCGTGGTGACCTTCGTCTGTTACGGGGAGAAAGTGGAAGAACCCATTGTGGAGGAAGGACAGGCAGATGTGCTCATCGCTTTTGAGCGTCTGGAAGCGTTGCGGTATGCCCATTTCCTGAAAAAGGACGGGGTGCTAATCGTCAACGACCAGCGGATCGATCCCATGCCCGTGGTCATCGGCGCGGCAGAATATCCGGAACACATTTTGGAGGATCTTGCAAAGACCCACAAGGTGCTGGCCGTGGACGCCATGCAGGAAGCAAAGAAGCTTGGCAACAGCCGCACCTTTAATGTGATCGTGCTCGGCATTGCGGCCCAGCATATGGATTTTTCAAAAGAAGACTGGCTGGCGGTGATTGAA
This sequence comes from uncultured Lachnospiraceae bacterium, assembly GCA_947625995.1. Lineage (GTDB taxonomy): Bacteria > Bacillota > Clostridia > Lachnospirales > Lachnospiraceae > CANQUC01. Next base: position 3,470 of record CANQQN010000152.1, on the reverse strand, counting down.
CAGACTGTGCCGCCAAAGACGGTGGAGATCAACAAAAAGGCATTTGAAGTGGGTTACGGTTTGGGTCAGGAAGGTTAAAATGGAAAGATCATACGGAAGGGTGGATCTTTCAGTTTGAAATGGAGGAAAAAATGAAACAGCTTTCAGTTTTTGTAGAAAATAAAGTGGGAAGTCTGGCACAGGTGACCCGCGTGTTAAAAGAAGAAGGCATCAATCTGCGGGCGGTGGCGTCCTTTGATTCCCCGGCTTACGGTATTCTGCGGATGGTGGTGGACGAGCCGGAAAAGGCCAGAGCGCTGCTTCACAGCAAACAGTTTGCGGTGAAGCTGACAGATGTGCTTGCCATTGAGCTTCACGATATTCCCGGCGCGCTGGATCAGGCGCTCGCCTGCCTTACGGAGGCCGGTATCAGCATCAATTATATTTATTCCTTTGTACTCCGGGAACAGGCGGAACCACTGATGGTGCTCCATGTTTCTGATATGGAGGGAGCAAAGACGGCTATGGAGCAGGCAGGGATCAAGGTCGTGAACTGATCTGTTTCCTTCAAGCAAAGTGTTTGACGGATCATAGCATGCTGCGACAGCAGCTGAGACATAAAGGAGATTTATCAGTATGGCAAGAAAAAAAGCAGTGATCGCTCTTGGGCACAAGGCCCTTGGGACGACCCTCCCGGAGCAGAAGGAAGCGGTAAAGAGATCGGCACAGGTTATTGCGGAATTTGTAGAGGCGGACTATGAGGTTGCCATCGTCCACAGTAACGGCCCGCAGGTCAGCATGATCCATATGGCCATGACGGAATTTGGCAGCAGCCACCCGGATTATACAGTGGCGCCTATGTCCGTGTGCTCCGCTATGAGTCAGGGGTACATCGGCTATGACCTGCAGAACGCCATCCGCACGGAGCTTCTGCACAGGGGCATGTCAAAGCCTGTCTGTACTATCGTTACGCAGGTGTGCGCGGACCCCTACGACGAGGCTTTTTATCATCCCGCAAAGCCCATTGGCCGAGTGATGAATGAGGAAGAGGCAGCCCGGGAAAAGGAAAAGGGCAATTATGTAGAAAAAGAGGAGCAGGGCTACCGCAGGATCGTGGCGGCCCCGAAGCCTATGGATATTGTGGAGATCGAGTCTATCCGGACCCTGCTGGACGCGGGGCAGGTGGTGATCGCCTGCGGCGGTGGGGGAATCCCCGTTGTTGCCCGCCGGGCAAGCGTGCTGAGAGGCGCCAGCGCGGTGATCGAAAAGGACGCCGCGGCAACGAAGCTGGCCCAGATGCTGGACGCGGATCTGCTGGCTATTATCACAGGCGTTCCCAAAGTGTCTGTCAATTACGGCACCAGTGAGGAGCGGCTGATCGATGCTATGACGCCGGCGGAGGCAAAAAAGCATTTAGACGCGGGAGAATTTCCCATGACGACCATGGCGCCGAAGATTCAGGCGGCCATTGACTTTTGCAGCATGTCCCCGGAAAAGACCACGTTGATTACGGATATGGAGAGCGTGGCGGAGGCGCTGGAAGGAAAGAACGGGACCGTGATCCGGCAGTAACGCCACGTAGCTTGGGGTTTTGTGGCGCGGGCGTGAAACCGGTATTATGAACGATGAAAAACAGATAATGGAGATTTATATGCAGAGACAGTTACAATTTCAAAAAGTAAGCTCCCATGAGCAGCTGCAGGCGCTGGCGGCCCTTGCGGACCAGATCTGGCATGAATTTTTCCCCGGCATCATCTCCGAGGGACAGATCGATTACATGGTGGAAAAATTTCAGTCTTATCAGGCCATGAAGGCGCAGCTGGCAGAGGGCTATGAATATTATCAGTTTTTTCTGGATGGACAGTTTGTGGGCTATACGGGTATTCACCCGGAGAATGGCAAGCTGTTTTTAAGCAAGCTGTACCTGAAGAAAGAATACAGAGGACAGGGGCTGGCAAGTCAGGCCTTTTCGTTTCTGGAAGACTACTGCCGGGAACGGGGTCTTACCGCTATCTGGCTGACGGTAAACCGTCATAACGACCATACCGTGCAGGTCTATGAACACAAGGGCTTTGTGACGGTGAGAGAGCAGGCCGCGGATATCGGACACGGCTATGTGATGGATGATTTTGTCATGGAAAAAAATGTGGAGGTGTTATAATGTTCCATTATGATTACAAAACAGAGAATACCTGTTCGCAGCTTATCAGTCTGGATCTGGACGGAGATGTGGTGCATAATGTTAAGTTTATGGGCGGCTGCAACGGAAATCTGAAAGCGATCCCTATTTTGATCGAGGGCTGGACAGTAGAGCAGGTAGCCCAGAAGTTGTCCGGCGTTCTTTGCGGACGCAGACCGACCTCCTGCGCTGACCAGCTGGCAAAAGCGGTCAGGGAGGCGTATCATGCGGAGCAGCAGGCGTCCTGATCTGTTTGGGAGCGTTTGCGCGACGGGGCGATGAGAACTGCGGATGCAGTTTCTCATCTGCCATAATGGGATTTGGGAATGCGCAAATCCCGGTGTGGACAATCAGCGCATCAGCGTGATTTTTCACACTGGCTTCCTTCTGTTTGTCCCATAGTAAGCGTCGAGGTAGATCTGTTTGATCTCCCGCATCAGCGGATACCGCGGATTGGCGCCGGTGCACTGGTCGTTAAAGGCCTGTTCGGTCATCTCGTCCAGCGTGGAGAGGAAAGCCTGCTCCGGGATTCCGTAGTCGGCGATGGTGTCCATGATGCCAACGGATCTTTTCAGGCGGTCCACGGCCGCAAGGAGCCTGTCGAATTTCTCCGCATCTGTCTTTCCGCCCAGAGAAAGGGCGTCTGCGATCTGCGCATATCTTTCCAGCGTGTGAGGGTGGTCATACTGGGAAAAGGTACCCATCTTCACCGGTATTTCTGATGCATTGTATACCATGACCCGGCTGATGAGCAGAGCGTTTGCAACGCCGTGGGGCAGATGGTGGAAAGCCCCCAACTTGTGGGCCATAGAGTGGCAGACGCCGAGGAATGCGTTGGCGAAGGCCATGCCTGCCATGGTGGAGGCGCTTGCCATCTTCTCTCTGGCTTTTGGGTCTTCGGCGCCTCGTTCATAAGCGGCTGGCAGATATGCAAAGATGGATCTCAGCGCGCCAAGAGCCAGACTGTCGGTAATATCCGTAGCCATCATGGAGGCGTAGGCCTCCAGCGCATGGGTCATGGCGTCGATGCCGGAAGCGGCCGTGAGTTCCTTTGGCATGTGCATCATCAGATCCGGATCGATGATCGCCATATGGGGCAGCAGCGCATAGTCTGCCAAGGGGTACTTGACACCCTCTTCTTCATCGGTAATGACGGCAAAGGGCGTCACCTCGGAGCCGGTGCCTGCGGAGGTGGGAACCGCGACGAAGTATGCTTTTTCTCCCATTTTGGGAAAGGTGTAGATGCGCTTGCGGATATCCGCGAAGGTCATTGCCATATCCTTGAAATCTGCATCCGGATGCTCATACAGCA
>CANQQN010000151.1 GCA_947625995.1 uncultured Lachnospiraceae bacterium | reverse complement strand
GCTGCCCTCGGATTTCTACGGCGAGGTCACGGAGAGCGCCCACGCCATCCGCGTAGCCATCGATGAGGCGTTAAAGTGTAAAGAGACCGGCGAGGCAAAGACTATTCTGTTCGGACTTACCGGTACCGGTTATTTCGATCTTTCCGCTTATATGTCCTACAATAGTGGCGAGATGAAGGATTATATCCCTACGGATGAGGATCTGGAGAAAGGGTTTGCGGGCATTCCTTCTCTGCCCGGCATTCAGTAAACAGGCTGCCCTGCGGCGTCAGGGCTTTATGAGAATGAGAACGGATTCCAAACAGGAACCTGACCGCCCCTTCCGGCATATTCTATGTCGGGAGGGGTTTTTATGCGTATCTGCGAGTTGAAGGAAAAAGAAGTGATCAATATCTGTGACTGCCGGCGGATCGGCTGTGTGGCGGATCTGGAGATCAACTGTGAAAAGGGCTGTATAGAGGCGATCATTGTGCCCGAAACCGGCAGGTTCTGCGGTCTGTTCGGCAAAAACAGCGAGTATGTGATCCCATGGAAATGTATCTGCCAGATCGGTCCGGACATCATTTTGGTAGAGGTGAAGCTGGAGGATGTGCTGGTAAAATGTAAGCTGTAGCTGCCGGCGATTGATCCGGCGGTTCGTTCCTCCGTCTAAATCCCGCCGAAAAACAGAATTCTATTTGACAAGAAAAGGCTGTTTTACTATACTAGTATCGTACCGGTCTTGCCTGTTTGCAAAAGTCCGGAGAGCGAAAGGAGGTCATACAGATGAAGTGCCCGTTTTGTGGGGAAGAAAACACGAAGGTGATCGATTCCCGTCCCGCGGACGACAACAGTTCCATTCGCAGACGCCGGGTCTGTGATACCTGTGGAAAACGGTTTACCACTTACGAAAAGATCGAGACGATCCCTCTGATTATTATCAAGAAGGACAATAATAGAGAGCAGTATGACAGAAACAAGATCGAAGGAGGCATCCTGCGGGCATGCCACAAGCGTCCCATCTCCGCAAAGCAGATCAACGACGTGATCGATTCCGTGGAGACGGAACTGTTTAATATGGAAGAAAAGGAGCTGCCCAGCACCGTCATCGGCGAGATCGTCATGGACCGGCTGAAGGATCTGGATACGGTGGCTTATGTGCGGTTTGCTTCGGTTTACCGGGAGTTCAAGGATGTTAACACATTCATGGACGAGATCAAGAAAATATTGGAATAAACGGGATCAAAAGGCGCCGGGCAGGCGCGCGGTGCAGAACGATCCGTAAAATAAATAAAAACAAGACAAAGGATGGAGAAAGTTATGGCATTGTTACAAGCGTGGAGGGAAGCCGCGTATTCCACAGAGGTGACGCCTCAGGAGAGCAAAAAATTTTGGGATTATTATTTCCAACTGGAAAAGGGTATTTATGAGCAGCTTCTGGAGAAGCCCGATGATATGGTGACGGGCACGGTGAAGGAGCTTGCGGAGAAATATAACGTAGACCTGATGATCATGGTTGGTTTTCTGGACGGCATCAACGACAGCCTGAAGGAGCCCAATCCCATCGATGAGATGGAGGAGGACACGCAGGTAAATCTTGGCTTTGACCCGGAGAAGTTGTACTGGCATATGGTGGAGGCCAAGGCCGATTGGCTCTACGAGCTTCCCCAGTGGGACACGCTCCTGACGGAAGAACGCAGGAAAGAACTGTACAAGGATCAGAAAAATTCCGGCACTGTCCGCAAGGAGAAAAAGGTGGGACGCAACGATCCCTGCCCTTGCGGCAGCGGCAAGAAATATAAAAAATGCTGCGGCAGGAATGCGTAACGATCCACCGCGGCAGACGATACAGGATTTGGAAGTGAGCCGGTATGAGTAAGATAGAAGACAAAGCCGAGGAACTGTTCCGGATGGGCTATAATTGCTCTCAGGCTGTGGCCGGGGCTTTCAGCGAAGCCTTCGGTATGGATCCGGACACGGTGCTTCGGCTGTCCTGCCCTTTCGGCGGCGGCCTTGGCCGGATGCGGTACGTGTGCGGCGCGGTATCCGGGATGTCCATGGTAGCCGGTATGAAAAACGGGAACATCAATGGCGGGGATCAGACCGCAAAAAAAGAAAATTATGAACTGGTACGGCGGATGGCGGACCGGTTTGCGGAACACAACGGCAGTATCATCTGCCGGGAGCTTCTGGGCCTTGGCGAGAAAAGGGAAAGCGCCGCGCCGGATGCGCGCACGGAAGACTATTACCGCAAACGCCCCTGTATCCGGCTGATCCGGGAAGCTGCCCGGCTTGCGGAGGAATACTGCCTTGGGCAGGAATAAGATCGGACTTACAGATAAAATCATAAAATAAACAGGGAATGTAACCTTGGCATCATAGTAAATGGAGGACAGTATGGGTAAATATTTTGGAACGGATGGATTCCGCGGAGAGGCCAATGTGGGGCTGAATGTGTCCCACGCATTTAAGGTGGGCCGGTTTCTCGGATGGTATTATGGCAGAGAACACAAATGCAAGATCGTCATCGGCAAGGACACCCGCAGAAGCAGCTATATGTTTGAATATGCGCTGGCAGCAGGCATCACCGCCTCCGGCGCGGACGCTTACCTGCTTCATGTAACTACCACTCCAAGCGTATCCTATGTGGTGCGCACGGAGGATTTTGACTGCGGCATCATGATCACCGCCAGCCACAATCCTTTTTATGACAATGGTATCAAGATCATCAACGACAACGGAGAGAAGATCCAAGAATCCGTTATCGAAAAAATAGAGGCCTATATAGACGGCCTGACAGAAGAGGTTCCCCTTGCGGTACGGGAGCATATCGGCTGCACGGTGGATTACAGCGCCGGGCGGAACCGTTACATCGGTTACCTGATCTCTCTGGCAACCCGCTCCTACAAAAACATGAGGGTAGGTCTGGACTGCTCCAACGGCAGCGCTTCCTCCATTGCAAGGAACGTGTTTAACGCGCTGGGCGCAAAGACCTATGTGATCCACGACGAGCCTAACGGCACCAACATCAATGAAAACTGCGGCTCCACCCACATAGAGTCCCTGCAGGAGCTGGTGCGGAAAGAAGGGCTGGACGTTGGATTTGCCTTTGACGGGGACGCGGACCGCTGCCTTTGTGTGGATGAAAACGGAAACGTGGTGAACGGTGACGGCATCCTTTACGTCTATGCGTCCTATATGAAGGAGCGGGGAAAGCTTCTGAACAATACGGTGGTCACCACGGTCATGTCAAATCTGGGTCTGTATAAGGCTTTCGATCAGGCAGGCATCGAATATGAAAAAACCGCCGTGGGGGACAAATATGTATATGAGAATATGCAGACCAACAAGCACCGTATCGGCGGCGAGCAATCGGGGCATATTATCTTTAGTAAATACGCTACTACCGGCGACGGCATCCTTACCGCCATCAAGATGATGGAGGTGATGCTGGAGAAAAAGAAGACCCTCAGCAGCCTTGTGGCGCCGCTGACCATTTATCCGCAGGTGCTGAAAAATGTGAAGGTAGCTGATAAGGCGGCGGCACAGAATGATCCGGACGTGCAGGCGGCGGTGGAAAAGGCCGCCAAGAGCCTTGGCGACGACGGCAGGATTTTAGTGCGGGAGAGCGGAACGGAGCCTTTGATCCGCGTAATGGTGGAGGCAGGCACACAGGCGCTCTGTGAACAGCATGTAGACGATGTGATCGGGGTTTTGAAGAGCAAAGGACACGTTGTACAATGAAATGTCTGATTTTGGCAGGGGGCTGCGGCGATAGGCTGTGGCCCCTTTCAAGAAAAAACTATCCCAAACAATTTATGGAGATCAATGAAAACCGCTCCCTCCTTCAGGAGACGGTGGTGCGCAATCTTCCTTTCTGCGACGAATTTCTGATCGTCACCAACGGAAATTATCATTTTATTCTGGAAGGGCAGATGAAAGTTTTTCAGGGACTTCGATACCGTGTATTTCTGGAGCAGGAGCCCCGGAAGACTGCGGCGGCCATCGCGCTGGTGTGTATGATGGAAAATCCAACAGAACTGATCTATGTGGTGTCTGCGGATACGATCATTCACGGGCAGGGATATCAGGAGGCAGTCCTGCGGGCCAAGGAGCTTGCGCGGGAGGGAGATCTTGTGGCTTTCGGGATTCCGGCAACGGAACCAAACACCGCTTACGGATATATCCGCCACCGGGGCGAGCAGGTGCTGTCCTTTACGGAAAAGCCGGACGAAGATACCGCGAAGGCCTATTGGGCGGCAGGGGATCACCTCTGGAACAGCGGGAACTTTTTATTCCGGGCAGGGGATTTTTTGCAGGAATTAAAGAAGCTTCGCCCGGATATCTATCAGGCGTGCAGGCTGGGCCTTCCTTCCGTGAAAAGGACCGGCGCCAAGGTTTTATTTAAAAGGGACATGCTGCTTGCCATTCCGGCTGTTTCTGTGGAAAAGGCAGTATTTGAGCATTCTCACCGTTTAAAGGTAGTACAGGCTTCTTATGCATGGCAGGATATCGGGCGTCTGGAGGATCTGGAGAATGCGCCCATTCACAAAGCCAGCCGCAACGTCATACAGAATGATTGTGAAAACGTGACGGTGATCAATCAGAGCCGGGACCGGCTTGTGGTGGTAAACGGGCTGAAGGATACCATTGTGGTGGATACACAGGACGCCATATATATAGGAAGAAAAGGTTGTTCCGACAACCTGAAGGAAATTATACGGACCCACGGAAAGGAGAATCAAATATGGATTATATCATTGAAACAGAAAATCTTACGAAGC
>CANQQN010000150.1 GCA_947625995.1 uncultured Lachnospiraceae bacterium | reverse complement strand
TTGCTGCTGTTGCTTTACCGTCGGGTAGGTTTCGCTGACCGTCGCCGCCGCCGCCTTTCCACTGGGGAGCTCTGATAGAACCCTGCCTTGCATGGCCGGTATCTTTTTGCCTCCAAGGCTTTTTACCGCCTCCGGAAACCTCACCGCGGGTCTTCGCTTTCTGCGTGCCCTGACGATTGTTTGCAAGCTGCTGACGCACTGCCATATGCACAAGATGCTCATTGACCGGAACGCCAAACACGGCATCGTTCAATTCCAGCGTGCCGACTTCCTTGCCTTCCATATTATAAACAGATACATTTGCCATCTGTATATTCCTCCTTTCTTAGCAAAAGCTTAGTTAGCCTTTACGGTCTCTTTAACGGTAACCAGCGCTTTTCTGGGACCGGGCACCGCGCCCTTCACCAAAAGCAGATTGTCCTGCGCATCCACTCTCACTACTTCAAGATTCTGAATGGTTACCTGCTTGTGTCCCATATGTCCGGGCATCCTTTTGCCTTTGAACACTTTGCTGGGATATGCGCTTGAACCGTTTGAACCTGCGTGGCGATGGTATTTGGAACCGTGAGCCATGGGTCCTCTGGACTGTCCGTGGCGCTTGATGGCGCCCTGAAAACCTTTTCCTTTTGAAATGGCTGTGGCGTCAATCCTGTCACCGGCAGCAAAGATGTCTGCCTTGATCTCATCCGCAGGCTTGAATTCTTCCGCATTTTCAAGCTTCAGTTCTCTGACGAATCTCTTATAAGAAACGCCAGCCTTGTCAAAGTGGCCTTTCATAGGCTTGTTGACAAGCTTTTCTCTCTTGTCCACAAAACCGACCTGCACTGCGCTGTAGCCGTCGTTCTCAACGGTCTTGACCTGCGTCACTACACAGGGACCTGCCTGCAGTACAGTTACGGGGATCAGATTCCCGGCCTCGTCGAAGATCTGTGTCATTCCGACTTTTGTTGCCAAAATAGCTTTTTTCATTTTTTACCTCCTGTTTTCCTACAGCGGATTAAGCACGGGCCTGTGTCCCGGCGGCTTAATCATCCTAGTCAAGGATATCAAACGCTATATAGATTATTTTTCTTTCATCTTGATATTGATGTCTACACCTGCGGGCATCTCGATCTTTGTCAATGCCTCTACCGTCTTCTGGGTAGGTGTGACAATGTCAATGAGTCTCTTGTGTGTTCTCTGCTCAAACTGCTCTCTGGAGTATTTGTACTTGTGTACAGCTCTCAGGATGGTCACAACCTCTTTTTTCGTGGGAAGGGGTACGGGACCGCTCACCTGAGCTCCGTTTTTCTTCACAGTTTCAATGATCTTTTTAGCAGATGCGTCGATCAACTGATGATCATATGCCTTCAACGTGATTCTCATTACTTGACTTGCCATAAAAAAAGCCGCCTCCTTTTCGCACTTTTCATAGAAGTACGACAAGTGGTGACTGTACACACTCTTCCGTGTGTGTCCTAAAGACTTACACACGCCGTTTCTACTCTTTCCGGTAGACTATATATGTGATATACAGTGACTTGTCGCCAGTTTCCTAACTTGACATTCGCTCCACGTAAATTCCCTGCCTCAAAGGGCAGCAACCTCACGTATCAACGCTATCAATGTCACAGCAAAAGTCATTATACAGGATGTTTTCTGTAATTGCAAGACTTTTTTTCATATTTTTGGCAAAAAAATACATCAAAAAAGTAAGCAAAAATAAAACAGCAGCGGGCAGATTCCCGCTGCATGGTTTCCTTTCTCGTTATAAGCGCTCAGTCCAGATAGTCCAACGGATCCACCGGTTGTCCCTCTTTATCCAGTTCCATATACACATGGTCGCCTTCCAGAGAAAAATATTTGGTAGGGGCGGCCACCAGTCCGATCACCGTACCGGCGGACACGTGATCACCTTCGGCCACATTCAGCGCCTTCAACTGGCCATACTTCACCGTATAAGAGTCGCCAAGATCCATGGTCACCGTACAGCCAAGCTCATCCGACTGGGAGATTTCCGTGATCAGCGCGTCCCCGCCGGCATATACCATGGTGCCTTCCTCGCTCCGGATCAGAATACCCGGACTGTACTTATACTGGTCAAGGGTGTTGAAATACACGGTCCGGTCCATGCTGTACTCCATAAGCACGTCACCCTGTACCGGCCATGTGAGTACGGAATCCGTTCCAAAATGCAATACCGCCTGCGGTATTTCCTCTGCCGGCGTTACCTCCGCCATAGCTTCGCTTACAGCGGAATCGGGCTCGTCCCACCCTTCCGGCTCCCCGTTGATCACAGGCACCGGCTCTCCCTGTGGGATCTCGGTCTCCAAGGTCTCCGGCGCTTGGGTCTGCAGTTCGTCCTTTTCTCCGGATGCATTCTCCAGATCCTGATTGTCCAGCGAGGCCTCCACAAGGGCGGAAACTTCCTCCTTGCTGGGCGCCTCATCTTCTCCCGCTTCACTGAGCTCCACAAGATCCTCAACTTCGTCTTTCTGTTTTGATTCCCGCCGATAAATTCCTGCCATTGCCACTACCGACACGCAGCAAAGAAGCAGGGCCAGCAGCAATGAACGTTTATGTTTTCTCATATCCTTACCTCATTTCCTGTCGTAAACAGACATCATTTATAAGGATATGGTTTCCATTTTATGAAATTCTATTCATTTTCAATGGTAATATTTCCATAATAATAGGTAAGAAGCTCCTGAAAATCCTTTCCTTCCTCCGCCTGTCTGCAGGCTCCGTAACAGCTGAACCCAAACCCATGGCCCTGTCCCTTGCAGACAATCTGCAGGCTGCCGTCCTCCCAAGAGCCAAAATAGGCCGAGGAGCACAGCGAAAGCGTATTCCGGAATTCTTCTCCATCCAGAAAGGTATCTCCCAGCGCCACGGCTCTTATATAGGAAGTGTTTTCTTCCTCCTGAAAAGAGATCCGTTTCCAGTCCTCCGCCGTTACGCTTGCAAACAGCGTCTCCAGTTCCTCTTTTGAGAACCGATAAACGGTAAGGTACTGTTCCGCCTCCAGATCCCACGCACTGTCCACAGACCGCAGATAAGGATACGCGCCGGTTCTTGTCTTTCCGGCGCTGATGCCATGGAACGCGGCGTCTATCAGCTGCCCTTCTTTTTTCAGCACAAGTCCTGCAGTCTCCTCAATGGCCTGCTTTCCAAGCCTCTGGTACTGCAGATAAGCATCCATGCCCCAAGCTTTTATCCTCTCAGGCTCCGCCGTATATCCATCTTCATCAAGGAGAATCACGTCCGACTGCTGCTGCAGCCGCCGCAGATTTGTCCGCAGGATCACCGCCATCGCTTTCAGCGCCTCCGGTTCTCTGTCCATGGGCATTGCCGCGGCCAGCGCCCCAAGAAGATATTCCTCCTCCGTCATATCCCAGAGGGCTTCGCCCAGACGGAACTGTATTTTATCGCCGGACTCCGGGCTTTCGGATGCATTCCCTAGATCACTTCCGTTAAAAAACACCGTGAATACGCATGGCAGCAGCACCGTGATCAAAGCCGCTCCCAGAAATCGCCGGATCTTGTTCAACCGGACACCGCCTACAGTTTCTTCCCGTTAATATATGCAGGGAAACCGGATCTAGTTCCTCTCCCACCTATAGCCTTGAGGAAGCCGTACCTTTGACACATCTATATCTTCACAGTCCTCAAGCACAAATTTCCGGTCCCGCTTTGCCAAAAAATCATCCTCAAAGCGCAGGCCCTTGAAGGTCACATCATAAATGGGGCTTTCGGGGTGTCCCATGAGACGAATGCCGAATTTGTGCCTTCCGGCAAAACAGATATTTTCAAAGAGCACTCTGCGGGTCACCGGAAGAGTGGGGGCGGGATCCTCATCGCCGCCGTGATTGTACTCTATCTGCAAGGCGCCGCCGGTCTTTTTCAGCAGGCAGTCCCGCATGATCACATCCTCCACCAGACCGCCCCTGCAGGGCGCGCTCTTAATCCACAGGCCAAAATTGGTAATATTCTCCGCATACAGATCCTGAAACAGCACATCATGAACGCCGCCTGCAGATTCGCTGCCAATGGCAAAGGAGCCTTTGGCGTCCACACATTTACAATCTGTAACCCGCACATAAGCGCTGGGCTTTCCAAGCTGTACCCCCTGCCGGTTGCGGCCCGATTTGATCGCCACCGCGTCATCTCCCACGGTAAAATAGCAGTTTACGATATTCACGCGGATACAGGAATCCACGTCGATGCCGTCGCCGTTTAACATCAGCATCCCCTCTGTAGTGCCTGTACGCCCGCTGCCCATGGAGATCACCCTGACATTGTCAAAGGTCACTCCGTCGCAGAACGCCGGATGCAGCGTCCAAGAAGAACCATAGCCCACTGTCACATCTCGCATGTAGAAGCCCTTCGTATTGTAACACGCGATCAGCCGGCCTCTCACATTCTGATCCTTTTTGGGAGACTGGGGAATGGGAAGCCCCTTGCGCAGGGTATACCAGCAGGGGCCCTGATTGTAGGAAACGTTAAACCCGTTGCCGTTGATCATGCCTTCCCCGCAGATACACACATCATAAGTATGGCAGGGGCTTAAGGTCTCCGGCGTTCCCTCGTCATAAACGCCTACATTGATCAGGCTGGAATGGGAGTATCCGTTTTCTTCAAACACGGGATAGGTGGCTTTCTCATGCTCCTCTGTCAGCCGAAGCTTCCGATAACCCTCCCACCGGCAGACAACGGGAGGATATTCCTCCGGATCCTCAGAGCCAAAGAGAATGCCGTCCACCCGAAAGGTCATATGGCTCTTTAAAAACAACGCGCCGGAAACGAACACATATCCCTTCGGCAGCGCGGACCTG
>CANQQN010000149.1 GCA_947625995.1 uncultured Lachnospiraceae bacterium | reverse complement strand
CCTTCTTGTCCTTCCGCAGGCTCCAGATGGAGGCAAGAGCCAGCGCGGCGGCGGAAGCAACAGACAACGGCGGTACCCATGTAATAGACGAAGAGCAGAAGAAGATCCTCTCCTACTTCATGAAATTTAGCGGCGTGGAAAATGAGATCACCGCATTTTTAGAGCGGGAGCAGGATCATGGAGAAAATTTTGTGATCACGGGAACGGAAGGCAGCGGCAAGACTTCTCTTGCGCTCCGCCTGATGAAATCCCTTGCAAAGGTGAACGATGATATTCCGAAGAAGATCGCGAAGCTGCCGGCTTCCTCGCTGAATAAAAAACCGGTGGATACGATCTTTGCAAAGATCGGAGAGGGGACGCTGCTGATAGAGCATGCGGAAGATCTGGAGCCTGAAACACGGGAGGAACTTGTGAAGATGCTGGATGCCTATGCCAGAAAGATCAGGGTGATCCTCATCGGCGATCAGGCGCCTGTGGAACAGATGCTTGAGGACGGGTCCGGGCTGTCCAAATACTTTTCCTACTGCTTCCACCTTCATGAATATAATAACAATGAGCTTGTGGAGTTTGCAAAGGCCTATGCGGAAACACTTGGTTATAAGATCGATGAGATGGCGATCCTTGCCCTGTATACCCGCCTTGCCGGCGCAAAGACCAAAAAACAGGCGGTGATGCTGGGCGATGTGAAAACCATAGTGAATGAAGCCATTACGGCCAATGAAAACAGAAAAGGCGTAAAGAGTTTTCTGGAAAATCTGCTCATGAAGAATGTGGATTCCGACGGCAATCTGATCTTAAGAGAAAGTGATTTTGAAGTAAAATAAAATAAGAAAAAAGCGGCGCAGGATCAGATTCCCGGCGCCGTTTTTCTGTGGTCTGTGAAAAGTATGCATTAAGCTTCTTTTGCAGCTAAATATTCGTTCATCTTTGTCACAAGGGCGTCTGCATCCATGCCATGTACCATTGCGGCCTCCACAAGGCTCTCGCCACTCTGGGACGGGCAGAATACACAATGCATGCCTGCAGCCTGTAAAATCTCAGCCATGGCGGGATCTACAGAAAGAATCTCGGCAATGATCATGTCTTTGCTGATTGTTTTTGCCATTGTATTTTCCTCCTTTATCTATATAACAGAGCAATTACGGCATCAGAGATTTGCCAATACCTGTAACGCTTCGTTTTTGATGATCAACTGATAATGCTCCATAATATGGGCGTCGCTGCCGCCGATACTTACCTTGGTCGTGCCGTATTCGGGGATCATGAAGCAGAAACGGTTAAACTCATCCCTGCTGTGGGGGCCGCTGTCCATCACCAGTGTATATTCGCTGCTGCCGGGTTCCTTGAACAGGGAATTGCTGCCGTGGTACCGGCCGTTGAAATCCTTCGCCATCTTGGTAAGACTGTCCAGATCGGAGAAGGTGGCGATGACGTTGGAGCCAAACTGGCCGAACAGATCCTTGGCCGGCTCCTTTTTGCGCTGCTTATCCACATGCTCGTACAGACGCTTGAAAAAGTCGATCACATCCTCCGGCGTCTCAGGCATACGGATATGCTCCATGTTGGACATGAGGGAGTCGTCCACTTCCTCATCCTCCTCATAGGGCGTAAATTTAGAAAAGCGGGTATCCAGTTCCTCAGGGTCGGTGACCTTTGTGATCACAAGGACAATACACTCTGAGGACATGGGGATCGCTTCGATCATCAAAGGGATATCTTCCGCAAAAAAGCCGTAATCCTTGGCGGCCTTCTGCATCATTTCACGGAAAAGAAGCTTGGCCCTGTCGGAACCGTAAGCCAGTTCGCTGATCTTTAAATGACGGCTGATCAGATCTTCCTTTGTCAGGGTACAGCGAATTTGATTTTCATTGATCATTTCTATTTTCAGTGTTCTCACCTCTTATATAAACATACGTTGATCGTAGCAAAAAAGTCAACCATGAAATTATTGAATTTATTATATTATATCAAATTTATCAAAGATGTAAAGTGATTAACACTGGAAAAAACATGTATCTCAAAAAATTCACAAATCGGACATACTTTAAGTGTAAAAAAAACACTTGAAAATAAATAACAAATTGTTTATAATTACAGTAAAGACGAAAAGTGAATGAAAGGAGGTTCGTCTGCGGTCACATAGGATGAAAAAGCTTGACAGGTATTATCATGTGGGAAATTTCAGATTTTATTACAAAAAGGAAAATGATTCGTGGACGGCGGCCCTGTTTTGCGCCTGTGCAAAAGCACCCGGCAGACAGATCGCATCAGAAAGGAGGACAGGCCGGCGCCCCGGTGTTCCGGTATGCAGAGCAGGAACCGCTGTCAGCGAAGAAAAGCAGAAAAAACCACTGTAAGTCGAGGTTGTAATTTTATAATCTGCGGTGTATAATACAAATACTATAAATCCGGCAGAAAGATAAAGGAGTCGATATGGAGTCAACTGTACGAAGAAGGAGAAGAAAAAGAAGACCGGCGCTGCCCTTTGTCTGCTTTATCGGCATTGTTCTGGCAGTGAGTCTGGTGCTCGGTCTTGCTTTCAGATATAAACCTACCACAGAACATTACAATGGGAAGCAGTATTTTGGACTTACCGACGACAGCAGCGTTGCCCTTGTGGTCAACAATGAACGTCTTGAGGAGCAGCAGGGCATGATACGGGACGGCGTGGTTTATCTTACCTACGATCAGGTAAAGGATTCTATCAACGACCGGTTTTATTGGGAAGAATCCCGCCGGCAGATGCTGTATACGCTGCCCGATCAGGTGGCGGTCTGCCAAGAGGGCGACGGGATCCTGCTGGAAGGAGACACGGTTTACATTTCTATGGATCTTGTGCGCCGGTATACCCCTATGGTCTGTGAAATATTTGACAGTCCCACCCGCGTGGTCATGGATACCGAGACAGCCTCCTATCAGGTGGCGGATGTGAAAGCGGATCAGGCGGTGCGTTACCGGGGCGGTGTGAAAAGTCCGATCCTGACGGATGTGGAGAAGGGGACGACCCTCCGCATACTGGAGGAAGGAGATAACTGGGACCGTGTGCGTACAGACAGCGGGTATATTGGGTATATCGAAAGGAAATATTTGGAAAACCGGCGGGAAGAGACGGTGACGGTGGCGTCCCGGAACGAGGGCTATACCAGCCTCACCGGGGACAAGCCCATGAATCTTGTGTGGCATCAGGTGACCAATCAGGGACAGAATGACGAGCTTTCCGCAAGGCTTCTGGCAGTGCAGGGGGTCAATGTGATCTGTCCTACATGGTTTTATTTAAGCGACGAGATGGGCGGCGTGCATTCCCTTGCCAGCAGCGCATATGTTTCTTATGCCCATGACAGGGGCCTTCAGGTCTGGGGTATGGTGGACAACTTTACGCAGGAGGGCATCAGTACGTTGAATGTGCTGGCAAATCCCGATTCCAGACAATGCCTGATCGACAATCTGCTGTACTATGCGGCGGAATGCGGGCTGGACGGCCTGAATATAGATTTTGAAGAGCTTGCGAAAGAGATGGGCCCTGCTTTTGTGCAGTTTATCAGGGAGCTTTCCCTGCGCTGCCACGAAAATGGCCTGATCCTTTCTGTGGACAACCATGTTCCTTACGATTATAATAGCTTTTATAACAGGCCGGAACAGGCGGTGTTTGCCGATTATGTGATCCTCATGGGGTACGATGAGCACCTTAATGAGTCTACCGGGGAAGGAAGCGTGGCTTCCATTGATTTTGTCACCTCGGCCATCGACCGGATGCTGGAGGAGGTCCCCAAGGAGAAGCTGATCAATGCCCTTCCTTTCTATACGCGCTTCTGGAAAGAGGTGCCAAAGACTGAGGAACAGCTTGCGTCGGAAAACGGATCTGACTCTACGGAGGAATATGTGCCCTACACGTTAAACTGGGATACGCTGGGCATGGCAAAAGCGCAGGAGACGCTGGATCAGCAGGGGATCACCCCCAACTGGGACGAGACCACCAAGCAGTATTATGCAGAGTACACGCTGGAAGACGGTACGGTCTGCAAGGTCTGGATGGAGGAAGAACGTTCCCTTGAGGAGAAGCTGAAGGTAATGAAGGACAGGCAGCTTGCGGGTGTAGCCGCATGGAAGCTTGGTCTTGAGAAGGATTCTGTGTGGGGACTTATCGCAAATTATTACAACGGAGAATGATCAGGGAGGAAACTATGGAGAAAATCATTTTTACATCTGAATCGGTGACGGAGGGACATCCCGACAAAGTCTGCGACCAGATCTCAGACAATATTTTGGACGCGCTGCTTGCGCAGGATCCTATGAGCCGCGTGGCATGCGAGACCTGTACCAAGACAGGCTTTGTGATGGTGATGGGCGAGATCACCACAAATGCGAAAGTAGATTATGAGAAGATCGTCAGGGATACCCTGCGAAAGATCGGCTATGACAATGACGCCGTGGGCTTTCACGCGGACAAGATTGACGTGATCATCCGTCTGGAGGAACAGTCCCCCGACATTGCGAGAGGCGTCAATCAGGCTTGGGAGGCCAGAGAAAATGACATGTCCGATGCCCAGTTGGAGGCCATCGGCGCAGGGGATCAGGGTATGATGTTCGGCTTTGCCACCGACGAGACCGATGAGTATATGCCTTATCCTATTTATCTGGCGCACAAGCTTGCAAGGCGTCTGGCGCAGGTGCGCAAGGACGGCACCCTGCCTTATCTGCGCCCGGACGGCAAGACGCAGGTCAGCGTGGAGTATGACGGGAACGGAAAACCGGTGCATCTTGCGGCGGTGGTGCTCTCCACCCAGCACGACGAGCAGGTGTCTCAGTCCCGGATCCATGCGGATATCAAGGAGCATGTATTTGGCCCCGTGCTTCCTTCGGAGCTTGTGGATGAAAAGACAAAGTATTTTATCA
>CANQQN010000148.1 GCA_947625995.1 uncultured Lachnospiraceae bacterium | reverse complement strand
GATGAAGATCAATGAACGCTGGGAGGAACTGAAGGAAGAAAGCAACAGAAATATCCAGAGTGAGGAAGGGATCCAAAAGAGGCAGATCCGGTCGATCCAGACGGAAGGGCACTTTGGGGATATCAAAGAGAATGAAAACTTCCGGAGGTTCCACTACCGTTCAAGGGAGAAAGTATATAAAGAGTTCATGCTGTATGCCATCGGCCGGAACATCATGAAATATCACCGGTTTATACATGATGAGATCGAAAGATATGAAAGGAAAAAGGAGCAGGAAGCGGTTTAGGCAGAGGAGCGCTCCGAAAAAACCAGACAAGGGTTATTTGCGCCTTAAAACAGGGGTAAAGAAACAGAGGAGACGATCCCGCGATGAGATCCGGCTGTAAAAAAGCCTGAATCCTGCGGGATCGTCTCCTCTTTGTTTATCAGGAGTTAAAAATCGGTATTAACCGACAGCCCCTTTTACGATTTTTACACAGCGATTTTCTTATTACTCTTATATTCTTTGATTGCTTCTGTGACCTCGTATTCGTCCATCTCAGCGTCGATAAGTATGTTTACTATATTCTTATAGTATTCTTCCTGTTTTTGTCTTAGAAGCGCGTTTAGCCCGTCCTGTTCAGTTTCTATGCGCTGCTGAAGTTTCTCGATGATCTCTTTCTTCTGTTGAATCTTCTCGTCTATTGATTTTCGCTGCCCTCTTGCCATAGTTTACCTCCGTACAAGCATAGTCTACTATAGTATATGGACAAGTTATAAAAAAAATTCAACAAATGACAATTTTATTATAATTATACAGTTACATATTCTTATGTAATTCTATAATTACAACAAAAATATTATATCACGCCTTTTTAATTTGTCTCCGTTCCCTCATTTGTTCCCTTGTTTGTTCCCTTGTTTTTTCGGTCTGGAACGGTCTGAAACGGTCTAAAACGGTCAATTTTGAATTCACTTTAGTAAACTAAAAAATGCCAGAAACACCGGAAATACCGTATTTTCAGCACTTTTGAGGGATTGATGAAATTTTTTTAAAAAAGCAGCTCGTAGGGGAATCGAACCCCTGTTTTCGCCGTGAGAGGGCGACGTCTTAACCCCTTGACCAACGAGCCGGATCAGTCTGATTGGCGACTGCCTTGTTATCATATAACAAAGTTACGCAAAATGCAAGTATTTTTTTCGATTTCCTTCATTTTTTTATTCTGCGTCCGTCAGATCTGTTGTAGCCCTATCATTTTTGCAAAATAGGGCCGGCGCTAAATGCGCCGGCCCCAAACATGTACTTTCTGTGATCCGGAAACAGAGATTAAAGCTCTTTGATCAGCTTAACCACAAATTTCAGAACCGTCAGAGCATCCTGTGTATCAACCGCTCCGCTGCCGTCAAGGTCAGCTGCCGCCTCTGTAGTCGCATCCAAAGGAGCGATCTTCACTACATGCTTCAGGATCGCAAGAGCGTCCTGAGTGTCAACGGTACCGTTGCCGTCGATGTCGCCCTTTACACCGTCTGTTGCAAGCATACCCTTGTCATAAACAGCCGCGATCTGTGCATCGTCCATAACCTCGCTGTAGAAGGCCATCTTGGCGATCTTTACCTTGTCGGTCTTCACCTGCATGTTGTACTGCGCGGAGTCACCATTTGTTACAACAACGCCACCAATATTGAACTTGGTGTCGGGATTGGTCAGCCAATCCATGAACAGACGGCATACGAAGTTACCGTATGCGATATTGCCCATGCCCTTTTCAGCGCCAAGACCGTATCTCATACCTGAACCCTTGTTGAAACGCTTGAAGGATTCTGTAGAGTCGATAGAAGCGGCGCCACGGCTGCTGTAACGATAACGAACATCAACCATCTTGCCATCCAGATAGAACTCAACCCAGTCATTCTGAAGGGTCAGAGTAACCATATGCCAGTTATCGGGACCTTCCACGTCAAATACAGGATATTCCTCATCATCAGGATCGGCTCCGGTCTTTACATAATAAGGTGAGTTTGCAAGGTCTGTTGCAGACTGCGCGGTAGCCGTCTTGGTATCGCTGGTGATGGTCGCGGAATTCTGCCATGAATTCATGAAGAAGCAGTCGCCGTTCTGCAGACCCTGTCTAACGCCGTTGGTGTCACGGTTACTTACCTCAGCAGCTCTGTTATCATCGTTTACCCAAGCGATAGAACTGTCGGAGTCAATCTGCAGGAAACCGAAGGTCTTACCGGCGCGAACCTGCGTCTTTACGCCCCACTCGTTTTCAGGAGTGAGATCCCAAGAATCGGTTTCTTTGTTGTAAACAGGAAGAATATTGTAACCCATGCGATAATAGTTGGGCTCATTTGATTTCCACTTATACTGGCCGGGCGCGCCGCTGAAGCCCTGCTCATAATTAGGGTTAAACCAGTACCATGCGCCGCAATTGCTTGCGATCTCAGACTCTGTGCCGTAGCAAGGACCATAGTAGCCTGAAAGATCCTTGTAGTAGATCACGTCGCCGTTCTCATCGCGCTTCCACTCAAAATAGTAAGGATTGTCTTTGGGAACGCCGGACTCATTGTAATCAACAGTTTTGTCAAGCTTCTCATAAAGTTCGTCAAAATAATGACAGGTCAGATATTTTGCGTAGTCGTCTGACTGGAACTGTACATCTTCAAGTGTCCATGTCATGATACTGGACTGAATACCTACGGTCCTTCCGTTGTCATCGGGCTGCTCTGCCGCGGGAACCTTGATCCAGTAGTTGATGGTAGCGCCCTTTTCCCAAACGGGCTGCTCCCTGCTTTGCAAATACTTCTTGGTCTTCATGCCGCCGGCAACGCCAAACTGGCCTTTTCCGGAATCCATGTAATACTCATACTCATTGTAAAAATCCTCGCCCAGACTTGCGAACGGGTTGGAAAGCTGAATTGTGGAGTTATCCTCCCAGCCAAAGAACAGGTTGTTTCCTGCATAGTCCTTGCCGGTCACTTCGCTGCCGGTGGTCTTGCCAAGCTCCAGCACCTGAATATCCTTGCCGTCGTATTCATCGGGGGCAATGGTAGGCTTTGCGGCGTTATCAACGACCTTGAAGTTGGGATCGCTCTCCAGATCCTTCCAGCCGTTATTAAAGTCTACGGACCAGAAAGGCTTGGGAACGGAAACGGCCTCGTCAGCCGCGTTCGCTGTAACAGGCGCTGCAAAAGCAAAACCGGTAACCGCCATTGCGGCGGAAAGGGCAACCGCTGTCACAGACATAAAAAACTTATTGTTTTTCATTTTGGTTCATTTCTCCCTTCATGATAATGATTTATTCATCATGCCCGCTTCCGGGCGGCACAGACCGTCCGGAAAGCAGGGCATATATGAAATCTTACTCAGGCATGCTCTCCGCGCATGCTTTGTTGTAATTGTTCAATACCTGCTCGGCAGTAAGCTCGCCCTCATAGAAGGTCAGGTCGGCTGCTTGCGCCCCTGCGGGAAGATTGTGCTCCATGGAGAACTTCGTATCTCCCATGGAATTCAGGGTCCATCCGCAGGAATCCACCAGCACGGTATTGAGGCCGCCGACGGCCAGATAGTTGGTCTTGTCTATCTTATTGCCCTCTTTGTCCACACCTGTCAAAAATTCAAGGAGCAGCTTGGCTTTGGTCCTCATGTTCGGATAGATCACCGTAGTGCCGTTGGGGCCAAGATAGCGCTCATAGGTACTGTTGCAGCGGATAGATGTGTAATCGCCGGTATCATGTTTGCCATTTCCTTGGGCGTCAAGACCGTTGTCGTAAGTCTCCTTCGTCTTGTGGAAAGTCGTCTGGATATGGCCGTTTCCGGTCAGATACTTCCGCACAGGATCGTTCTCCGCGATACAAAGTCCGATGGTGTTGTATCTGGTCAGGTATCCGCCATTGAAATTCTTCATGTCGCCGCGGTTTAAGTTCAGCTTGGTGTAGATGGCTTCCTTGCCGTTGATATATACGGTGATCATGTCGTTTGCAAAGGTAACGGTGTAGTAGTTCCACTGGCCTACCTTTACATTCTTTTCATCGCCGGTGGCGATAAAGCAGTTATAAGGCTTTGAAGTCGCTTCAAAGGGAGAGCGGTCCTGCTGCCAATCCAAGAACTCGGCGTTGGAATCCTTACCGATCAGGGATGAGAACAGTACTGTACCCTTGGCGTCCATATAGAACAGGTACTCGCCAGGCATATACATGGACAGGATAGCGCGGCTCAGATCCATACCTCTGACAGGCTTGAACCATAAGCTATAGCTGGCGCCGGTGGTCCACTTGGTGCGCTCAAAAGGCGTCCCCTCGGACTCAGCAGGCGTCTGGCCTACAGGAAGCTCGGTAACAGGCTCCCACGAATTCACGTCGCCGCGGTATACGTCGTAATAATTATTTCTCCATGACTGGACGGCTGAATCCGTACATCCCTTGACCGTGAATCTGGTGTCGTCTCCTTCATTTCCAACGCCGATCTGTCCCACGGGGAACTCCTGTATTCCCTTTTCGTCGCAGTAATTCTTGATAGCGTCCTCGATCTTGGAGGACACCTTCGCGCTCTTATTTCCGTCCAGAGGATTCTCATAGATGGCTCCCTGATATACAGGATTCTTCGGGCTGTCAAAATTCACGCGTTCGTTGAAGGTCACTACGCCGTTTTCTTCGCTGAAAGTGCTGGCGCCGTTCAGATCGCCGTTGGTCTCAAAATCATCTGTGCTGGCGATCTTCAGCTTTGTGCCCTCCACAACCTTGGCCGGATCGTAGGTAGGTCCGGAAACAGGAGGCGTGGTAGGCGCCTCTGAAGCCGGCGCGTCGCTAGTGCCGGGTTCCTCGCTGGTGCCGGGTTCCTCGCTGGTGCCGGGTTCCTCGCGGTGACAGGCTCCCCGGAGGCCTGCTTCCCCAGAGGCCGCGCGGCGGCGTTCCGGAGCCGTGAGGCCAGAGCA
>CANQQN010000147.1 GCA_947625995.1 uncultured Lachnospiraceae bacterium | reverse complement strand
CTTCCGGTGCAGGACAAGGAAGTGTTCAAGACACTGGTGACGCTGACGCGGATGCTGAGCAAGGAATCCCTGAATCCGGACCGCATTGAATTTATCGACGGCGGCCAGATGGACATTACTTTTGGGGAAGTGCTGGTGCATCTGGGAAAGGACGAGCATCTGGACAATAAGATAGCGAGACTTACCGGGATCCTGCCGAAGGTGGAGGGCCGCAGCGGCATTCTGCACATGGAGGATGTGGACGAGTCTACCGAGCGCATCACCTTTACAAAGACAGGACCTCCTACCGTTTATCCTCAGGAGGATGGTGATTATGTCGGGGACGAAGAAGACGGTGAAGGAGAAGAATATTACGACGACGACAGTTGGGACGACGGCAGCGAATCCTACGAGGACGACGGAGACGATGACAGCGACGACGGAGAAAACGGCGGCGAATCCTACGGGGACGACGGCAGCGGCGATGCCGGGGACGACACCGGCGAAGACGACAGCGGCGAAAACGGGGACGACACCGGCGGGGAAGACAGTGACGATTATGGGGACGACGGCGGTGAAAACAGCGGTGATACCGGAGATGAGACCGGAGAAGGCGGCAGTGAAGAAACCGGAGAATAAGGGAAAGAAACTGTTGCATAATTTAGAGGAACTATCACTTGTTGCTTGACAATGATGCGATAAATATATATTATATAAGGTAGAGTCAGGCGATTTATAACTACGTATAAATAATCAGAGGAACGTAAAGGAGGAAGGACTTTTGTTGGAGATAATGACAAATGAGGGTGATAATGCCGCAAGGATTATTGTCATTGGTGTCGGCGGCGCCGGCAACAATGCAGTTAACAGAATGGTTGAAGAGAGTACGGGAGGAGTCGAATTTATCGGGGTCAATACGGATAAGCAGGCGCTTAGTCTGTGCAAGGCTCCGACAACGATACAGATCGGTGAGAAGATCACCAAGGGACTTGGCGCAGGCGCGAAGCCGGAAGTAGGCAAGCAGGCTGCTGAAGAAAGTCAGGAGGAGATTGCCAAAGCAATTCAGGGCGCGGATATGGTATTCGTTACCTGCGGTATGGGCGGAGGTACCGGAACGGGCGCCGCTCCCATTGTCGCCAAGGTGGCAAAGGATATGGGCGTTCTCACGGTAGGCGTAGTTACAAAGCCCTTCCGCTTTGAGGCAAAGAGAAGAATGGAAAATGCCATGGCGGGTATTGATAATCTGAAGGAAAACGTAGATACGCTGATCGTTATTCCCAATGATAAGCTTTTGGAGATCGTCGACCGCCGGACGACTATGCCGGAGGCTCTTAAAAAGGCCGATGAAGTGCTGCAGCAGGCTGTGAAGGGCATTACCGACCTGATCAATGTCCCTGCGCTGATCAATCTGGACTTCGCGGATGTACAGACGGTAATGACGGACAAGGGTATCGCACATATCGGTATCGGACAGGCCAAGGGAGACGACAAGGCGATCGAAGCCGTGAAGCAGGCCGTTGCAAGCCCGCTGCTTGAGACCACCATTGCCGGCGCTTCCCATGTGATCGTGAACATTTCCGGCGATATCTCCCTTATGGATGCAAACGATGCCGCAAGCTATGTACAGGATCTTGCCGGCGACGAGGCGAATATCATCTTTGGCGCTATGTTTGATCCTGACAGCGTGGACGAAGCTTCCATCACTGTCATCGCTACAGGTATCGCAGACGCCAGCGCGCCTAAGAAGCAGGAGAAGAAGACCGGATTTTCGAGTTTTACCACGGATACGATCAAACCTGTAAATACATTCAAGCCTGCATCGTCGGCGACGCCCAGCGTGAAAGCGCCTGTGATCGGCAGCAGCACAAATGAGAAGAATATTCAGATTCCCAATTTCCTGAGCGGTAAGAAGAGATAAGAATCTGTCACAAAAGATAAATGCAAATCGCTTTTATGCAAAACCCTTTTTCGGACAAGCGTTCCCACAAAGGGTTTTGCTTCTGTATAAGACGGTTTCCTATCATTCTGAATGAGAAAGGACGAAAGAACGTGCATTATGATTTTTACACCATAGCATGGGTTTTCTTTATCTATGCGGTTTTGGGCTGGTGCGCGGAGGTTGCCTTCGCGGCGGTAAAATCCAAGACCTTTGTGAACCGAGGTTTTTTAAACGGCCCCTATTGTCCGATCTACGGGTTTGGTATGCTCATTGTGGTGCTCTGCCTGACCCCTATTGAGGATAATCTTTTTATTTTGTTTGTGGGATCTTTTTTGCTTACCTCCCTTCTGGAGCTTGTGACCGGCTTTGTGCTGGAAAAGTTTTTTGATGACAAATGGTGGGATTACAGCCAGCAGCCCCTGAACTTTCACGGCTATGTGTGCCTGACCTTTTCGATCCTCTGGGGTGTGGCCTGTGTGCTGATCATGCGGCTTCTGCATCCGCCTGTGCTGAAATTTATCCGCTTCATTCCCTATAAGTTGGGTATCGTATTGTTGGCGATCTTTTTTGTGCTGTTTCTGGCGGACGTAGGCATGACCGTCTCCACGCTGCTGCATTTGAAGAAACAGCTGCGTCTGGTAAAAGAGATCAACAAAAAGATGCGCGAACTGTCGGATGCGCTGGGTGAATCCATTTATTCCGGCACGGTGGCTGCCATAAAGATCACGGACAAGGCGAAGGACGGACTGGGAGCGTCCGCGGATAAGATGAGAGTAGAACTGGAGGATTCCAGAAAGCGCGCGATCAGCGAGTTTGAGGAATACAAAAACAGATACCGCGGATATGTTTCCAAATATCATTTCGGCACCGGGCGTCTAATGAAGGCGTTCCCCAGCTTCCGTCAGGGAAAGGGACAGGAGATGCTGGACATTTTGTCGGAGCTTTGGGATAAAAAAGACATTGGTAAAAATAAAAAAAGTAAAGGAGAATAATTATGAAAATTACCAACGACATTCAGTATATCGGCGTCAACGACCATCAGGTAGACCTTTTTGAAGGGCAGTATGTGGTGGAGAACGGCATGGCTTACAATTCCTACGCGATCATGGACGACAAGATCGCCATCATGGATACGGTGGATGCTCATTTTACCCATGAATGGCTGGATAATATCCAGAGCGTGATCGGGAACCGCCAGCCGGATTACCTGATCGTTCAGCACATGGAGCCGGACCACTCCGCCAATATCGACAATTTTATGAAGCTTTACAAGGATACGAAGATCGTCTCCAGCGCAAAGGCTTTCGCGATGATGACCCAGTTCTTCGGCACCGCCTATGAGGACAGACAGATCGTGGTAGGCGAGGGGGACACCCTTTCTCTGGGTAAGCACACCCTTACTTTTGTGACGGCACCTATGGTGCACTGGCCGGAGGTCATTGTCACCTATGACAGCTATGACAAGGTGCTTTTTTCCGCAGACGGTTTTGGCAAGTTCGGCGCTCTGGATGTGGAGGAAGACTGGGCGTGTGAGGCGCGCCGCTATTATATCGGCATTGTTGGCAAATACGGCGCTCAGGTGCAGAATCTGCTGAAAAAGGCGGCAGGATTGGATATTCAGATCATCTGTCCTCTTCACGGACCGGTGCTGACAGAGAATCTCGGTTACTATCTGGACCTTTACAATACATGGTCCTCTTACGGAGTAGAGACAGACGGTATCTTTATCGCCTATACATCCGTTTATGGCCATACCAAGAAGGCAGTGGAGCTTCTTGCGGACAAGCTGCGGGGAAAAGGCTGTCCAAAGGTTGCCGTGGCGGATCTTGCCAGAGAGGATATGGCAGAATGTGTGGAGGACGCTTTCCGTTACGGTAAGATCGTTCTGGCCACTACCACTTACAATGCGGAAATATTCCCCTTCATGCGGGAGTTTATCAATCATCTGACAGAGCGCAATTTCCAGAACCGTACCGTTGCCTTTATTGAGAACGGTTCTTGGGCGCCGCTGGCTGCCAAGGTGATGAAAGAGATGCTGTCCGGCTGCAAGAATCTGAAATTTGCTGAGACTACCGTCCGCATTCGCTCCGCCTTAAACGGGGAGAGCACACAGCAGATCGAGGATCTGGCCGGTGAACTGTGTAGGGACTATATGGCCCAGAAGGACGATACCGCAGACAAGAATGATATGAAGGCGCTGTTCAACATTGGTTATGGCCTCTATGTGGTGACTTCCAATGACGGCAAAAAGGACAACGGCCTGATCGTCAACGCGGTGACACAGCTGACGGATACGCCAAATCAGGTGGCGGTTACCATTAACAAGCAGAATTATTCCCACCATGTGATCCGCCAGACAGGTATTATGAACGTAAACTGCTTGTCTGTAGATGCGCCATTTAAGGTGTTCCGGCAGTTTGGTTTCCAGAGCGGCAGAAATGTGGACAAATTTGCAAACTGTGAGCCCCTTCGCTCCGACAATGGCCTGATCTTTTTGCCCCATTACATCAATTCCTTCATGTCCCTGAAGGTGGAAAATTATGTAGATCTTGGCACGCACGGCATGTTTATCTGCAGTGTCACCGAGGCGAGAGTCTTCTCCAAGGCGGAGACCATGACTTACACCTATTATCAGAAGAACGTAAAGCCCAAGCCCGACACCGAAGGCAAGAAAGGCTATGTGTGCAAGGTCTGCGGTTATATTTACGAGGGCGACGAGCTTCCCGATGATTTTATCTGCCCGCTGTGCAAGCACGGGGTTGCGGACTTTGAGCCTATCGAGGGATGATCATGAACATCAGAAAGGCGGAGGAAAGAGATCTCGGCGCGCTTCTGGATATTTACAATCATGAGGTGCTGTACGGGGTATCTACGTTTGACTTTACGCCAAAGACAGAGGAACAGCAGAGGCAGTGGCTTTTCGCCCACAATATCGGCAATCATCCGCTGATCGTTGCGGAGGAAGAAGGCCGTGTAGCAGGGTATGCGTCTTTGTCCACCTATCGGGAAAAGGAA
>CANQQN010000146.1 GCA_947625995.1 uncultured Lachnospiraceae bacterium | reverse complement strand
TAATGCTTAATGGGAAAACAAAAGAAACTGTTTCAAGATCAACGTTAGATCAAGTTGAACAGCATGAAAATGAAGTAGTAGTTATGAGTAAAAGCGTCGTAACATCAACGCCGATGCCGTCATCAAATCCATTGCCAACAGAATCAGCAACGACAACATTAGCACCATCACCGACTCCCGATGTAAACACGATACCCAAGAAAACTGATTGTAAACAGGTGTGGGCGGCATCAAATTTAAACATGAGAGTGGGAAATAATACTACTTATCCTGTCATTAATACAATTCCGAGTGGGACAATGGTAATGAAAACAGGGGAAAGTTCAGATGGAAAATGGGCATACATTGAATATAATGGCATGTCTGGATTCTGCAATTCTAATTATATATCTGATCATGAACCAACACCTGAACCAGAAGCGAAAGAAGTGTCAACCGAAGAAGAGTTACATATTAACGAATATGAAGAAGAACATGAAGAAACAAATATTGACACATCATCTGAATGCATTGGAAAATTTGAAATCACATATTATTGCCCATGTGAAGCATGTAACGGTGGATGGCAAGATGGCATTACTGAATCAGGAACGTATGGTACGCCATACTATACGATAGCGGTTGATCCGTCTGTGATACCACTTGGAACCACAGTAGTAATAAACGGCAACGAGTATCTTGCACAAGACACAAGGGTATATGGAAATCACATAGATATGCTTGTCGGCGGGCATCAGGAAGCGCTGGATAAAGGTGTGACTTATGCCGATGTTTATATAGAATAAAGAGTGGAGAGATTCATTTGAAATTATTGACAGCACAGGATTTAATGGAAATGCTGCCGTTTGGAAAGACAAAATTTAATCTGCTCTTAAAAGCAGGTGAATTACCATTAGTCAAAATAGGATCAGATTATATCACAACTGAAAGTGCTGTTGAAAAGTGGATACAAGAAAATATTGGGAAAGAATTATTTTATTGAAATATAACATATGGTGTGATATAATGCTTTATATTATATCACGCCTTTTTTCATTAAGGGAGTGTTAAAAATGAAAAAAGACGGCACTATAAGAGTAAAAAGAAACTCTATTGAACTTAGAACATATGTCAATGGGGTTCAAAAGTCATTCTGTGGTAAAACAGAAGCAGAAGCAAGGAGGAAAGCAAGAGAGTATAAAAAGAATGCAGGAAACATAAAAGAAGATCAGTTATCAAAAGATATCCTATATAACTATCTATCCGACTGGCTGGTAAAATATAAATATGGGAAGATAAAAGATTCATCTTATGACATACTTGAGAGAGTTTTGCAAAATCAGATACAAGAGACTGAACTTGCCAAAAAGAGGTTAAAGGATATAACGGTTGATGATATGCAAAACTTTCTAAACGATTTAGCTGCTAAGTATTCACAGTCTATAGTTGGAAAAGCTATTGAGATACTTAAACCGTCAATAAAAAAAGCAGTAATTGAGAACAAGATGAGATATAACCCACTTGATTTTATTACTATGCCGGGTAGCGATGAAGTTTCCCATAATCATATTGTTTCTATAGAAATGGATGATGAATATAAACAGATCTATACAAACGAAGAAATCCAAAAAATAACGGATTGTTGCATGGATTATTATGGGAAGAGTACAAGAAACAATAAGAGGTATAGATATGCGCCTGCTTATGTTTTACTGCTTAATACAGGTATGAGAATCGGAGAGTTCGCTGCTTTAACATGGAGAGATATCAATTTTGCGAATAGGACGATTAAAATATCAAAGACGGTGGCGCTTGTAAAGAACAGGAATCGTTTTGATAGCAATCTTAAAAAAGTAAACATTATCACTGACTCGAAAACAAAAAACAGTAAAAGGGTAATTCCAATGAATGAAACCGCCGAATATGTTCTGAGAGAACTGAAAATCCGACAGATGAATGAAGGAATAAAATCCCCGTTTGTTGTTTCTAACCCGAAAGGCGAGGCTATGTATGTGAGGGTGTTTGAACAAACTTTTGACAGAATATGCGAAGAGAATGGAATACCGAATAAAGGCTTACATGCTCTTAGACATACGTTTGGTTCTATATTAATACGAAAAGGTGTAGATATAAAAGTCGTAAGTGAAATACTTGGACATAGTACCGTACAATTTACTTATGATAAATATATTCACATCATAAAGGAGATGAAGGCGCAAGCCGTCAATCTCATTTGTGTATCTTCCGTATGCCAACAAGCATGTGCTAATTGAGTAAGGTTGATGAAAAAACAAGGGAAAAACAAGGGAACGCATCATTTCAAACGGCGTAAACCCTATAAAATAAGGCTTTCAGTGAATAAAACAGATTTTCGATTCCCCTACGAGCTGCTTTTTCAAAATATCCCATAGGGTACCTGAGAATGCTGAAAATACTGTATCACCGGTGTTTTCGGCTTTTTTGTATCATAGGAGCTTTCGGTAAGATCTCTATGACCGTTTTTTGTTTCAGACAGGAAGGAGGAATCGTGATGGAGGAAAAGGAAAAGAAAGAGTTGGAAGAGGAAGCCAAAAAAGAAGCTCCCGTTCGGGGCGAGGATGAAAAATCCACCAGCGAGCTTGAGCAATTTATCGAGGAGCAGGGGATCCAACTCCGGTACTGATATTTGGGCGTTCTGCGTAGATATTGCGCCCAACCGCAATGGGATTTTGCCCTTTTTCACAGCTTTTGCAAAGCTTAGAAAAAGGGCTTGCATTTTGTGATATCCGGTGTTATACTATCCATGAAAAATATGAGGACATTGAAAAGTGGGCAGACGCCCACTTTTCTTTGTGGTATGGGAAAACGCTCCGGAATGAAGATTTAGATGAGAGGAAAGAAGGTGACAGGATGACACAACGTGAAAAATACGAAACGCGCACCCAAGCGCTTTTAGAGCCTATCATAGAGGAGAACCACCTTGAACTTGTGGATGTGGAATATGTAAAAGAGGGGAGCAACTGGTATCTGCGGGCGTATATTGACAAGGAAGGCGGCGTCAGTATCGACGACTGCGAACTGGTGAGCCGGGCCTTAAGCGATCTTCTGGATGAGGAGGATTTTATTCCGGACGCTTATATCTTGGAAGTCAGTTCGCCGGGACTTGGAAGGCCGCTGAAAAAGGAAAAGGATTTTGCCAGAAGCATCGGCAAAGAGGTGGAACTGCGGCTGTATCGCGCAGTGGACGGGCAGAAGGAGTTTACAGGAGTCCTGACGGCGTATGATGACGACAGCGTGACACTGGATGCAGAGAAGAAGACGCTTACTTTTCAAAGAAAAGAGATCGCACTGATCAGACTTGCGTTTGATTTTTAAATAGGATCGCAGCCGGCGCTGCAGAAATGGAGGAAGTCATGAATAAGGAATTGATCGAAGCACTTGATATGCTGGAAAAAGAAAAAGACATCAGCAAGGATACGCTGTTGGAAGCCATTGAAAACAGCCTGCTGACCGCCTGTAAAAATCATTTCGGAAGGGCGGACAATGTTCGAGTGTCCATTGACAAGGAAAGCGGTGACTTTCATGTGTGGGCGGAGAAAACAGTGACAGAACAGGTGGAGGATCCCGTTCTGGAGATCAGTCTGGCGGATGCAAAGCTTTTGAATCCGGTATATGAAGCAGGGGATATCGTAGATGTGGAGATCCAGTCAAAACAGTTTGGCAGGATTGCTACCCAGAACGCAAAGAACGTGATTCTGCAGAAGATCCGCGAGGAAGAGCGGAAAGTATTGTTCAATAAGTTTTACGGCAAGGAAAAAGACGTGGTCACCGGTATCGTGCAGCGCATCAACGGCAAAAATATCAGTATTAATCTGGGCAAGCTGGATGCGGTGCTCACCGAGAACGAGCAGGTGAAGGGAGAGGTATTCAAGCCTACGGACCGTATCAAGCTGTACATTCTGGAGGTGCGGGATACGCCAAAGGGTCCCCGTGTTATGGTTTCCCGAACCCATCCTGAGCTTGTGAAACGCCTGTTCGAGGCGGAGGTGACCGAAGTGCAGGACGGTACCGTGGAGATCAAGAGCATTTCTCGGGAGGCCGGCTCCCGCACGAAGATTGCGGTGTGGTCCAACAATCCGGATGTGGATCCCGTAGGCGCCTGCGTAGGTGTCAACGGTTCCAGAGTCAATATGATCGTACAGGAGCTTCATGGAGAAAAGATTGATATCATCAACTGGAGCGACAACCCGGCAATCCTGATTGAGAACGCGTTGAGCCCCGCCAAGGTGGTGTCCGTTATGGCGGATCCCGACGAGAAGACCGCAAAGGTAGTGGTGCCGGATTATCAGCTTTCTCTTGCTATCGGCAAGGAAGGCCAGAATGCAAGGCTTGCGGCAAGGCTGACCGGCTACAAGATCGACATCAAGAGCGAGACACAGGCCAAGGATGCCGAGGACTGGTACGACGACTATGATGATTATGACTATGATGACGATTATGACTATGACGATGATTACGAGTACGACGACGATTACGAATATGATTATGACTATGACGACGGCTATGCCTATGAAGATGACGGCGCGTATGAGGAAGATGGCTCTGATAGGGAGGATGGACAGGAAGGGCTGTCCGAAGATGAACAGTAGATTTTGAAGCTTGATTAGGATGTGAACAGATGGCAGCAAGAAAAGTGCCCATGCGCCAGTGTATCGGCTGCAGGGAAATGAAGGAGAAAAGCAATCTGATCCGTGTGATCAGAACGCCGGAAGGAGACGTCTGTGTGGACGTTACCGGAAAAAAGAACGGAAGAGGCGCTTACATATGCCGTTCTCTGGACTGTTTTCAAAAGGCGGTGAAAACGAAAGGACTGTCCCGCGCTTTTCAGAGAGAGATCCCCGGAGAGGTTTATGAGCGGTTGAAAAAGGAGTTTGAACTGTTATGAGCGACAAGACCTTGGGGCTGCTTGGGCTTGCGGCCAAGGCCGGCAGGATCCAG
>CANQQN010000145.1 GCA_947625995.1 uncultured Lachnospiraceae bacterium | reverse complement strand
GCGATCTCCTCATTGGCACTGTCCTCCTTTGGAATACCGGGAAACAGCCAACGGATCACCGGATAGAGCCCTCTTGTCATGGCAGACAGAAGGCCGCTGGATCTTGCAATCTCCATAATGCCGCACCAAAGCCCCATCACCCCGGTCATGGTGATGGCAAGAGTCACCGCTTCCTTTGCGCCGCTTAAAGCCGCCGTGCTAACATCTGCCAGCGTGCCGTTCACTGCCGCAAACACGATTCCGACCAGGATCATGCCCGCCCATATCCCATTCAGCATAACTGCCTCCATATAAAAACCGCCCGTTGCCAGAGATGCCGCGCTGCCGCCGGCAGGCAAAACCGGTTCACACAATGCCTGCCTCGGGACGCCGTTTCCCTGTCCTACGGACGGTGGAATCCTCTTATTCTCATATATGCGGGAGAAGCTGCTGATATACCTGCCGTTTGGTGATCCCTCGATCCTTTGCCACCTGCTTCATGGCCTCCTTTTTATCCATGCCCTGTTCTAGATATTTCTTCATATGATCCTCCAGCGGAAGCTGTTGCCATCGCTCCTGCTCCAGAAGAGCCGCCTGTTTCCTGTCCTTCCCCGCAAGCACAAGCACAAACTCTCCTTTCGGCTCCTGCTGCCCATAAAAGGAAACCGCCTCCGAGAGCGTGGTGGGCATGATCGTCTCGAATTTTTTCGTCAGTTCCCGGCAGATCGTTACAGGGCGATCTCCCAGCGCCTCCAAAAGCTCCCCCAGCGTCTTTTCCAGATGATGGGGCGCCTCGTAGAGAATGATGGTGCGGTATTCCTCCTGAAGTTCTTCCAGCACCTGCCGGCGCGCCTTTTTATCCGCCGGCAAGAAGCCTTCAAAGCAAAACCGCCTTGTGGATCTTCCAGAACAGACCACCGCCGCGATCAGCGCAGCCGCACCCGGAACTGACGTCACCGTGATCCCCTGTGCCAGACACATACGCACCAGTTCTTCTCCCGGATCAGAGATCCCCGGCGTACCCGCGTCCGTGATCAGCGCAACATTTTTCCCTTCCTTAAGACGGGAAATAAGGTATTCCGCCTTTTCCACCTTGTTGTATTCATGATAGCTGGTCATAGGCGTTCGGATCTCAAAATGGTTCAACAGCCGGATGCTGTTGCGGGTATCCTCCGCCGCGATCAGATCCGCTTCCTTTAAAATACGCACTGCCCGGAAGGTCATATCCTCCAGATTGCCGATGGGCGTTGCACACAAAAATAACGTTCCGTTCATAGCTCTCCCCTAATACCCGTATATCTCATAGATCTCCTCCGTATACACGCCGGGCGACTTGTACACGATCAGCGGCTTTTCCACCTTCACCCGCGGATTCCCGCCCTTGCACGCTTCCACCAACACCATATTGGGCTCACTGTCCACAAAGGGATGCACGAATTTCAGCCGTTTGGGTTCCATTCCGTGGGCGGTAAACGACGCCAAGATCTCCACCAGCCGGAATGGCCGGTGTACCATATAAAACCGTCCGCCGGGTCGAAGCAGGGCCGCTCCTTCCCGGACCACATCCTCCAGCGTACAGGCGATCTCATGCCGGGCAATGGCTTTGCAGAGGTTTTCATTCTGAAGGCCATGGTCATTCAACATATAGGGCGGATTGCTGGTGATAACAGAAAAGCTTCCCCGCCCGAAAAGCGCGGACGCCTCTTTTATGTCTCCCTGTACAATGTCAATGCGATCCTCCAGCCCGTTCAGCCATACGCTGCGGGACGCCATGTCCGCGCTCTCCGCCTGAATCTCCAGACCCGTAAAATGTTCTCCCTCTGTCTTGGCAGCCATTAAAATAGGAATAATGCCGGTACCCGTTCCCAGGTCCAGCATTTTCTCTCCCTTTTTTACCATGGCAAACCCCGACAGCAGGACCGCGTCCATGCCAAAGCAGAATTTGCCCGGATTCTGTATGATCTTATATCCGTTTCTCTGAAGATCGTCCAGCCGCTCATTTTCCAAAAGCTTACTTGTCCTCAAGCTTGGATCTTCCTTCCTTTTTATCAAGTCCCTCCAGGATCTTCAGTTCCTGTTCTTCCACTGTCATCTGATTTTTTCTGCGGCGGGGCGTAAATTTCAGGTCTTCCACCTTGTACTCCACCAGTTCTTTCTCATCATTACTGGTGATCACTACCTTTACAAGTTGACGAAGTACATTGACGCTTTGTACTTCCCCCTTCTTGCCTTCCTTGGTGATAACCTTATCCCCAATACCCGGCAGCCGGCTGTTCAGTTCTTCGTAAGTTTCCTCCTCATTTTTGAGACAGCACATCAGCCTGCCGCAAACACCGGAGATCTTGGTGGGATTGAGGGAAAGGCTCTGCTCCTTCGCCATTTTAATGGAAACCGGCACAAATTCAGACAGATACGTGCTACAGCAGAGAGCCCTGCCGCAGACACCGATGCCGCCTCTGATCTTTGTCTCATCCCTGACGCCGATCTGCCGCAGTTCAATGCGGGTGCGGAACACCGACGCCAGATCCTTCACAAGCTCACGGAAATCAATCCTGCCGTCGGCGGTAAAATAAAACAAAATTTTGCTTCGGTCAAAGGTATACTCCGTATCGATCAGCTTCATCTCCAACTGATGCTTCTGTATCTTTTCCCTGCAGATCTCAATGGCTTCTTTTTCCCTTTTCTTATTGTCCGCCTCCTGCGCGTCGTCCTCCGCCGTGGCCACCCGCAGCACGCTCTTTAAAGGAGGCACCACTTTTTCCTCACTGACAAGAGTATTTCCCAGCACCACCTGACCGTATTCCACGCCTCTTGCAGTCTCTACGATGACATGCTGTCCTCTTGTGATCTGCAGTCCGCAGGGATCAAAATAATATATCTTGCCTACGCTCCGAAACCGGACGCCGATTACATTTACCATAGTTTCATTCCTTCCACTCTCTATCCTCATTCACATTCCTTGATAGTCAAAAACAAAAGCTCCATGGTCAGTTCAAAGCCCACATTCGCATCCAGACGGCGCTTTGCGTTGTCCAGCGCCTTAATGATATCGCCCAGACCGTCATAGGAGATCTTGTCCGCCTGACGCATGATCTCCTGAATCCTGTCACTGAAAATAGCCGTATTGATGTCCTTTGTGGCTTTGAAAAGCAGTACATCCCTGTACCAC
This sequence comes from uncultured Lachnospiraceae bacterium, assembly GCA_947625995.1. Lineage (GTDB taxonomy): Bacteria > Bacillota > Clostridia > Lachnospirales > Lachnospiraceae > CANQUC01. Next base: position 1,819 of record CANQQN010000145.1, on the reverse strand, counting down.
ACCGCCATAAAATCAAGGTAATCCTGAATCTCCAGCTTATACTGAGAAAGATTTTTCATATAATCAATGATCTCATGGACCGGCATTTCCCTGATATGGCTCACCATTGCGAGAACCTCGTCCCGCAGTTGGTTAAACTGCTCCGACGTGGCGATGCGAACGGCTTTTCCAATATTACCCTGCGCAAAAGACGCGCAGATTTTGGCTTTATAATCCGGAATCTGATAATGCTCCATCAGATATTTTTCAACCAGTTCCTGACTCACCGGCCGTAGCCGCAGATTGACACAGCGGGAAATAATGGTTGGAAGCAATTCCTCCTCATTGGTAGTCAGCAGAATGATCACCACATATTCCGGCGGCTCCTCAATGGTCTTGAGCAGTGCGTTCTGCGCCTGCACGGACATTTTCTGGGCATCCGGAATGATATAGATCTTGTAAGGCCCGCTGTAAGGCTTCACCGCAACAGTGCGGTTTACCTGTTCTCTGATCTCATCCACACTGATGGTATTAGGCTTTTCGTGGGTGACATGAATAATATCCGGGTGATTGCCGGAAGCCGCTTTTTTGCATGAGGAACAGGTAAGACAGGCGTCTGTCTGCTTTGCCTCGCACTGAAGAGTCATGGCGAATGCATCCGCCAACACCTTTTTTCCACAGCCTTCCTCCGCGCACAGAATATACCCGTGAGAAATCCTGTTCAACTCAATTGCCTTCTGCAGATACCCCTTTACGTGAGGCATGCCGATGATCTCTTTAAAATTATCCATACAAATCACCTCCGGAATCTTTATTTATCCCAACACCCGTCTATCCTCACATAGAGGCATACTCGGTCTGCTTATCATTATATCACATCTTTAAAGAAATACCTAGCAGAACATCGCAAAAACATGCTTAAATCCTGATGGGAACTGTTTACAGTACCCGAATCGTCCGCAGCTGCGTGTCCGCAGGCCCTTCTACGGAAAGGCCCTGACGCTTCGCTTCCCCGATCTGCCGCAAATGCTCCCGGAGGATCACTTCCCCCGGCGCCACAATGGGGATCCCCGGAGGATACACATAGAGAAATTCCGCAGACACACGGCCTTCTGATCCCTCCAGCGGGCAGTTTTCCCATTTTCTTCCGCAGGCTTTTGCAATATCCATTTTTATTTGCGGTTTTGGGCAACTGATCTGCATCTCTGCCGGTTTATTTTTCTTGGGAAAGCTGCCGTTTTCCAGTTCCTCATCCAAAATCTCTATCGCCCTGCACAGGCGGTCAATGCCTTCCTCGGTGTCCATCATCGTCACAATAGCGGTCACATAATCCGGTCCCGCCATTTCCAGTTCCAACCGAAACCGCCGGCGCAAAAGTTGCATCAGTTCGTTGCCGGTCATATACTGCCGGGGCGCAAAAAGAACGACCCGGCCCGGATCCATACCGGCGCAGGCGCCCGCTTTTTTCTCTCCGGCATCAGGCTCCAGAAGCCGGATATGCCTGCAGGCCGAAAGCCGGCGACGGCAGCCGGAAAGTTTTTTCTCATAGTCCGCAAACAAGGTTTCCCCCTGCTTTGCCATCAAAGTCAGGCACCTGTCAATACTTCCCATCAGCAGATAAGAAGGGCTGCTGGTTTGATAGACGGCGGAAAACGCTCTGATCCTGTGGCGATCCAACAGACTGCCGTTTATATGAAGCAGCCCTGTCTGGGTCAATGCCGGCATAGTCTTGTGAAGGCTTTGGATCACCGCATCCGCCCCCAGCGCCGCAGCCGACGACGGAAACCGGGGATGAAATCCGAAATGGGCGCCATGGGCCTCATCTACGATCAACGGCACT
>CANQQN010000144.1 GCA_947625995.1 uncultured Lachnospiraceae bacterium | reverse complement strand
TTTTCCAGCCTATTTCTGCAGACCTCACCGACCTGTCTTTTCCGCGATCACGATCTCGACTCCTTTTTCGTCAAACAGCTTCAGATCCTCCTCAGAGGCGTCCCAATCTGTAACCATGATGTCCATTCTCTCCACGGGGCAAATACTGATGATGGAATCAAACCCAATCTTTTCTGTGGGGAATAATCCGATGGTCTGCTTCGCGCTGTCCATCACCGCATTCATGAAGCTCACATGAGAGGATACCTGTATGGAAAGGCCAAATTCCGCCGAAACAAACGCTGATGTGATAAAGCATTTGTCAAACCGCAGCCTTCTCACCATCTCAATGGCAAAGGCATCACAGCAATTTCCCTTATCGTTCATCTCTCCGCCCACCAGAATCACTTTTACGTTGTCCCTTGTCCGCAGTTCTTCCGCGATCACAATAGAATTGGTAACTACTCTGACCTTGATATGATCCGGAATGTTCTGCGCCATGAAATATCCTACAGTGGCGGAGGTCAGAAAGATCACATCATTATTTTCGATCATAGATACCGCCCTCATAGCAATGGCAAAATAGTTTTCCTTGACAGACACAATATCCTTTACCGTATGTTTCTCCGGCCGTCCCAGCGCTACCTGATGCAGCGGCAGCGCCCCGCCATGGGTACGCTTTAACAGCCCTTTTTCCTCCAACAGGCGCAGATCCCGCTTGGCGGAATCATAGCTTACCCCAAACTGCTCCTGAATATCATTGGTGGTAATACTTCCTTTTTCTTTGAGCCAATCCAATATGGCACGATGTCTTTCTTCGATAAACATATCTTTTCCCCTTTCCGGTTTGTACAGTTTTCACACTGTACCCTCATATTTTAATAACGAAACAATACCGGTATCATTCGTTAATAAAATACTATCATAATCGTTAATATATGTCAATATTTTTTCACGTTTATTCACGTTCCCTTGTTTGCACGGCGGAAAAAGGGCAGAATATCCCCCGGCACATGTTTTTCTTTTTTATTTTCTTGATGTTGGTTGGATTTTTTCTGCCGGCCGCAGAACGCGGCCGGCTCTTTTCTTTTGCAGATTTGTTTCAGACTGTATACTGTATCATGTTCTTCTTTCCGAAGTTTTCTTTTGTATCATCACGGCTTTGCAGCAGAGATTTCCATTCGTCCCCTTTGCGGTTCATTCTGGTCACTTGCCGTACTTCTCCCGCATCCGGGCAAGCAGCTTCGCGTCTTCCTTCAGCTTCGGCACCAAATGACCTTCGCCGTTCTCCATCATTTTTGTGATCAGATCCAGCATCCCGGCTTCACCGGCTGCCTTACCCTCTGCAAGCCCCGCTGCGAGACCTTCCGCTTTGCCTTTCTTTTCGGATTCCTTCAGCAGTTCCTCAAATTTCATGTACTGCCCCCTCCATTCGCGGCTTTTCTTCAACGCCTTGATCTGTCCGTGAAGCTTATGTACCCGCTCATCCTTCAGTCCGGACGCGCAGGCGTCGTCGCTTTGCTCCACATACCGCAGAAACTCCACAAGGGCGTCCGGCACGTCGTTTCCGTTTGTCCCTTTTGTGTTCAGAAAGATCTTGCAAGTGCCGTCCCCAAGGGGAAAGCCCCACTCCAGACACCGTTCCTCAAAGGTGTAACGGTACGCCTTCCTGTCAAAGGGATCAAAGGTGCAGATGAAGATGATGTAGCTGGGCTTTAAAAGCTCCGTATCCTCTCCCGGCTTTAACGCCCCGGCGTCGATCTCCGCCTGATAAAATCTGGCACGCTTGGGAAGCAGGTGCTTCCCTTCATTCTGCATCTCCAGATCGTATCCCACCTGCAACCCGTTTTCCGCGCATGCGTCGGCGTACACGTCCAGCCGCACGCTGCGAAAGTCCGAACTGTACAAAAGGGCGTGCTCCGTGCGGACGTTTACCTTTTCCACCGGCCTGTCCAAGATCAGTTCCAGCACCAGCCGGCAAGTCTCCGGGTTCTGCAGTGCCGCGCCGAAAAGAAAAGCATCTTTTAAATTCAGTTCCTCAAATTTCTTTTCCGCCATGATACCTCCTTTTGGGGTCCATGCCGGAGGGTGATCCTGCCCGTTTTTATTGTAGCAGAATCACTGTCTAAACGCAACGGTTTTCCCACGCGATCATACAGAGACGTTTCTTTTCTTCTGCCGAGGGTTCCTTCAGCTTTCCTTCTTTATAAAGAAGATAAGAGATCGCGTTTGGCACATAAAAACGGTTCTTTACAAATTCCCGTTCCCCTTCCGAAAGGTATGCTGGCAGGTACGGAGCAATATACGCGGCGTATTTCCGGGCCAGATCCGTCCCTGCCGCCGCTTCCACCTCCGGCAGGATCTGATTATCAAGGATTTCCAGAAAACGGTCATATTCTGCTCTGGTAAAATAAGGGATCTCCATAACCGGCTTCCCGTCTTTCACTGTCACGATCCCCTTTTGTACGAGAAGCGCCACCATTTCCTTCAGCATAAGCGCATATTTTGTTGATCGAGTACTCACTATATAAGTAGCGTTTTTCTTCCATTTGTTGGTCATAATGAAAAAAACACGCACCGCACGGCCATCCGGCAGCGCATTGTGATATCGGCGGAATCAAACATACCATTCCTTCGGAATTATGGTCAGAACACCCATTCATATAAGATTCCGTACAGTTCCCTCACGTAAAAGGTGGGCAGCAGGTACAGCGCGGTACCGGCAGGCACGGCGCCATAATCCATATCTAACGCCTTGGCAACCTTCCCCGCCCGGTACTCATGAAATTCATTGGTGACGATGGCCACCGAAGGCGTCAGTCCTTTCTCTTCAATCAGTTTTTTGGAAAAGGCAAGATTCTCCCTTGTAGAAGTGGAACGGTCCTCTTTATAAAGCCGGTCCGGCTCAATGCCCCTGTCTGTCAGATAACGGTACATACATTCCGCCTCGGAAATACGCTCGTCCGGTCCCTGTCCGCCGGACACAACGCAGGCGGAATCCGGATGCGCTTTCAGATAGGCATAGGCCGCTTCCAGCCGCTCATGCAGCATCAGACTGGGGCTTTCTCCGTTGACCTTGCAGCCGAGCACCACCAACGTCGCCTCATCCGCAGGCGCCTTCCCCGCGGCGGCAACCATGCATGCAGTCTCTCCTATGACCAGCGCCGCCCCACTCAGGATCACAGCGCACACAGCCACCACCGCGGTCCTGCCGGGCACGCCTTTCCACAGCTTCGCCGCAAGTCTCCGTATGGATTTCCGGAAGAGCCCCGCCAGCGCGATCAGACCAAACACGATCACACCTGTAAGGTTGCCGATGTTGAATATCGCATGAAAGAAAAACGGCAGTAAAAACCATATGACGCCAATGATCCCGATGATGAACAATAACATAAAATGTCCCCCTGTTTCCATGAAATGTCTCACAAAAAAATAAAAATTATCATTCCAAAGTTCTCATATATATAGACGTCAAAATCTCCCTGTATATTCGTTTATTTTACCATCTCAATTCCCGTCTTTTTAAACACAGCCAGAACCGGCGCATTTTCTTCATATATCCTTTCGCCGGTATCACAATATCCAGCGCTTTGATAACATCTGCGGTTCTTTTCCATATCTTCAGGGAAATCCACAAAATAAGCTTTTGCGTCTGGAAACTCCTTATTGCACAGAAGGATCGCCGTCCTTGCAACGCCTTTGTTCTGGTAATCCGGATGAATGGAATATCCTCCGGCCCCCGCAGATAAGGATTCCTTTCATCATGGTACTTTTCATATAAAGATTTAAATGCCGCTTTTTGAATCTGGGATAATTCCTCAGCTTCTGAGGGGACGGTTCTTCTGACCGATACGTTCATTGTCCTGCTCCTTCCTGAAAATATCAAGCGTATGGTGGGAATACCCGATCATATCCTGTCTTTCACAGACCGCCAGATGATACTTCAGATATAGTTCATACATCCGGTCATCCATTTTGTCCAAAGCTTCTCTCATATGATTCGCGTAGCCGTCTGAAGCAACAAAATGAAGCTGCTTGACAGGAAGCTCCGAACGTAGCCTGTCAATGTCCTCCTTCCGGCACAGCGCAAATATGTCCCATGGCTGTGAAAAAGCTGCAAAGGTTTCCGTATCCACCTTACATTTTTCGATGAGGTTGTAAATTTCGCCGCGAATAAAACCGTATGTCAAAACGGCTGCGTCTCCCATGCAGTATGCCGCGAAAATAACGCCGCCCTTTTTCGTCACCCTGACCGCTTCAGACAAGGCCTTTCGCTTATCTTCTTCTGTAAACAGATGATACATGGGCCCCAGCAGCAGCGTAATATCATAGGCGCCGTCTTCAAAATCGGACAGATCTGTCGCATTGCCCTGCGTGATCGTGACAGGTTCGCCTTTGACCGTGTTTTTCTGAAAGATCTTGATATTATGCTCCAAAAGCTCTACTGCGTCCACCCGGTAGCCCCTTCGCGCCAGCGCGTGGCTGTACCTGCCTGTTGCCGCGCCGATCTCCATGATCCGCATCCCCGGCCGCAGATACTTTTCCACATATTTCATGGTGGTCATATACTCCACCATGCCATGTCTGGAAAGAAGACGGCCGTCCTCATCATATTTTTCATAATAATCCACTAAATAGTCTTTTGCTTCCATCCCAAAACCTCCTTAAAAATAAAAAATGGCGCCGATCGAAACTATCTTCGACCTGCACCGTCATAAACCCGACATCTTCTGATCCTGCAATGAATGATACTGAAATTCAGGTACGACAATACAAGCCCGGCAGATACCAATAACGAGGGTATGCGCCGCGCACGGGGGCTGTCGTATTCAGAGCAGAAATAAAGTTTGTCATCGTCGTACTCCTTTTAAAAAATTAAATGTATCGTATCATAATGCCTCGCTGATGTCAATCATGAATACTGCTGTTCAGCGCTGAAAGGTAAATCTCTTTATACCTGCCTCAATCCTGCATCAACCCGAATAAAACAAGTTGTACACGCAAAA
>CANQQN010000143.1 GCA_947625995.1 uncultured Lachnospiraceae bacterium | reverse complement strand
CTTCCAGAGCAATGGGAGTGCCGGTGATGGCCTTCAGATATACGTTTTCATAAGCACAGTCTTTGCTGGGGCCCACCGCGCCGTTTTCAATGGCCACCAGCGCTCTGGGAGCAGTAAGCGCCCGCATGACGGCAGCATATACCTTGGGGATAAAGCCCTGTTCCGCCAGCACCATGGAGGTGTTGGCAAATCCGCAGGCAGAGTCCCCGGCTGGAATAGCGCCGTTTTCATTGGCGATTTTTGTGATATTGGTCCAGAGCCACTTCATATCCCTGGCGCCCAGACAGCCCAGGGCATAAATAGACGTGCGCAGATCCGCGGTCATGATGGCCTCGTCGTTGACCTCCTTGCCGCCGGTGGACTCGATAGCCAGAAAATCTGCTCCGTCCTTTGCGGTCTGTTCAAAAATCTTTACCATAGATTCCCAGTACTGACCGCTGCGCATGATAGGCGGACGGCTCATTTCCCGCAGATCGTTGGGCGTCATGCGGAAAACGCTTTTCAGACCATATTTCGCCTCATATTCAAACATAGTGCTGCGAAGAATCTTGTGGATTTCGATGCCCCATTCCGGGTGCTCCGTATATTGGGGCAGCGTCTCAAACTCGATGACCAGTCCGGGGGCGTGAAGCTGCACCGCCTTGTCCAGTACACCGGTAATGATTTCCTGATAAATGCGCTTTGCCTCCGGTAGTGTTTCTTCTGTGGCGTTCATAGCCGGCAGGGTGAAGTTCACCTCCGGGTAAAGGGTGCCGCCGCCGATGACCATGCCATTTTTACATGTAACAGGGTGAGGGCATATGCCGTAGAGAAAATCGTCTACGGAATCGTAGGCCAGTTTTGTAAATTGTTTTGCCATCACTTTAATCCTCCTTAATTCTTCTTGGAAAGAAGGTATTCTTTTGCCACGTCGGCTGCGTCGCTGGCGTTGGACGTGTAGGCGTCGGCGCCGACTTCATCGGCAAAACGCTGGCTCACGGGAGCCCCTCCGATCATAATATAGTACTTGTCCCGAACACCGGCAGTTTCAAAGGCTTTGATCACGTCGCCGATGGCGGGCATGGTAGTGGTGAGCAGAGCAGAAATGGCCACAATATCCGCGCCTACTTCTTCCGCTTTTTCTACAAATTTCTCATCAGGTACATCGATTCCCAGATCGTACACGGTAGCGCCCATGCCTTTCATCATCATGGCCACCAGATTTTTTCCAATGTCATGGAGATCCCCCTTTACGGTGCCGATCACTACCGTACCGATGGTCTCAACGCCGGATTCTGAAAACAGAGGCTCAATGATTTTTACGCCGGCGGACATGGCTCGGGCGGCCACCAGCATTTCCGGTACAAAAATCTGGTTCTGGCGGAATTTTTCCCCTACCACGCCCATGGGTGCGATAAGACCTTCATCCAAGATCTGCTTTACGGGTATGCCTTCCTCCAGCGCTTCATTTACAAGCTCCTTTACCACTTTCATTCTGCCCTTTTCCACGGCAAGGGCCAGTTCTTCCATTTGCATAAAGCTTCCTCCTTTTAAAATAGAGTTGTCAAAAAAGATACTTTCATTATAAAAAAGGCGGGAAAGAAAGTATTTCAAATGGTTTGGGTGTTTTGTTCCATTTGTTTGGAGAATAGGAAGGAGAAGAAAACCAATCTGAAAATAAAACTAAACTTTTTACTTTTTTTCAGATAGCGTGAAAGTAAAGAATATGGGGATTGACAAAAATATTTCATACTGTACCTATTGACATTGTAGGCAAAAAGAAATACAATACCGGTATCTGTTAAATATGGGAGGAAAGATCGAAATGTCAAATGAAATCACAAGAGACGCAGCGTGGGAGCTGCTGTGTCAGTGGAATAAAAAACCGTTCCATTTGCGGCACGCCGTTACGGTAGAGGGCGTGATGCGGTATTTTGCGAAGGAACTTGGATATGCCGACGAGGAAGATTTTTGGGGAATCGTCGGGCTGCTCCACGATCTGGATTTTGAGAAGTTTCCGAACGAGCATTGTGTGAAAGAGCAGGAAATCCTGCGGGACTTTGGTGCGGACGAACGGCTGATTCATGCGGTCGCCAGTCATGGGTATGCGCTCACGGTAGATATTCAGCCGCAGCATGAGATGGAAAAGGTTTTGTACGCTGTGGACGAACTGACCGGATTGATCGGAGCGGTTGCAATCATGCGGCCGTCCAAAAGTGTGTCGGATCTGGAACTGAAATCGGTTAAGAAAAAATATAAGAATGCAAACTTTGCGGCAGGCTGCTCCCGTGAGGTGATTGAACGGGGCGCCGATATGCTTGGTTGGGAGTTGGACGATTTGATCAGTCGCACCATCCTCGCCATGCGAAGCTGTGAGGCATATTATGAACGGTTTTGACTATTAAATCCACCCTGAAAGGCGATGTGTCTATGAAAATTTTGATCAAAGATACGACAAGAAAAGAACGGGAAGAAATCATCCGGCGGTCGCTGGATTGCGGCGGAGGCGGCTGCGAAAACTGTTCCTCCTGTTGCCTCGGCGGCGGAGATCCTTATCAAATGTATCAGGACTACATCGACGGAAAAAAGGAACTCTCCGAGATCAATGCGGAATATCGTGCAAAGTATTTACACGGTTGAAACAAATGGAAGTTTCATTAATTTTTATGAAAGGAATTGGGTATTACATTGTTTTACAGAAGTGGAAGAGGTATGACATTGACGAACAATAGTACCGTTTCTACCGGGTTCAAAAGATGCTTTTTGCATCTGAATGCTTCTGGGAGTTTTCCTGCGAGGCAAAAGTCAAAGTCCTGTATGGGCTGATACTGGAGCGTATGGGACTCAGTGTGAAGAACCATTGCTGGATTTCAAAGAATTAAATTTGAAAGAATCTGGATGTTCAGGGCATTTCTTGCATTTGGTATGGAAAAGTGTTACAATTTTCACGGCAGACCTGTGTTGGCCTGACCATAAAAAGTTTTGAGGAGGCACATTTATGGAAAAAATAATTTTGGCGATTTTTAAGATTGAGAGTGAGGGCTATCAGGCCATGACGGAGATGAGAAATGCCCCGGTGACGGACGCTTATGTTGTATCTCAGGCGGCGTTGGTCAAGAAGGACGCCGGCCGGATCGTCACCCTCGATACATTTGATACCGGTGTAGAAACAAATGACGATACAGCGATGGGCGGTCTGCTTGGCGGTCTTGTGGGTATTCTCGGTGGCCCTCTGGGTATCTTGCTGGGTGGTAGTCTCGGTATGCTGACGGGTAGTGCGCTTGACACCGGGGATGCGATACATAATGCTTCGCTGATCGAGAAGGTCACAGAACAGCTGGTGGACGGTGAAGTGGTGCTTATCGCGTTGGAGCAGGAGAACGTGGAGGGCGCCGCACAGCAGGCTCTCTCCAAATTCGACGTATCCATCGTGGAGGAAGACGCCGCAGAAGTGGCAGAGGAGGTTGAGGAGGCCATCCGAGTACAAAGGGAGATGGAGCGCGAGGCCCGCGCCAAGCTCCGGGAGACGAAGAAGGCTGAGCGGAAGCAGAAGATTGAGGAAAACCGCGCCAAACTCAAAGCGGATTTTGAGGCGTTCAAAGCCAAATTCAGTAAATAACACCCCAGAACAAAAGCCCTATTGAGCACACCCCGGACAATCTACAGTCCGGGGTGTGTTACTTACATGGTTTCGGCTCATAGGTTTAATTCGTATTCCTGCATATTGCAGTCTGCAAACAGCTGATCGTCCAATATGGTCTGGGTACGGCTGTTCAGGTAACGTACGCCCATCTTGTTGGAGGCTGCTTCTTTTGCCAGCTTTTGGATAGAGGTTTCATCCATGTGCAGGACGATATTATACTGCTTTTCCAGCCTGCGCAGCGGTGAGACCGTGCTGTCGTGCATGATCTGTACGTAGTCTGTTTCCGTCATGGGTTGTAGCTGTACGATCTGTCCGATACGACCCGCGATCTCGCGTCTCATGCCGGAATATTGGACCAGATCATCCACAGTGATCTTATTGTTGTACATGTCATAGTCATCTGTCTGGTTGATAGTGCCGCCGAACCCTATAGGTGTATGGTTTTCCTTTTGGCATTTGGCTTTCGTAAGCGTTTCAAAGCTCCCCAGAAATGCAAACGATATTTTGGAAGAATCGAAGGACAAAGCAGGCTTCCCCCGATCTGCCGGGAAGGACAACCGGTGGCCTTCGATAAATTTCAGCAGGTAATCCTGCTCAGTATGGCTGTGGTTTGTGCCGCCGGCTCCCACCTTGGGCTCACAAAGCTTGTCGAACTCGTCGAACACTACAATTGTCTTATCAACATCTGCAGGGGAGATCCCCGAAAAAATATCAGGGATCTTAAAACTGCCTGCCCAGCCTTCTGCGGTAATCTGATTTGCATCCACAATGATGATATAGGGATACAACTGTTTGCATATTCTCCATATCTCCGTCTTGCCGCAGCCGCTGGGGCCTAAAAATAGGACATTTCTGCGACGATTGTGTGTGTGATTGTAGAGCAGCATAGCTGCGGCCTTGCAGGCCTCCTTCTGCCCATATACATGCTGTGTGATAAAATCATAGATCTGTCTGGGTGATTGCAGGATAGAGCCTGTGTCCGTCGGCTGTGTTTCGGGAGTCTGTTGCCGCGGGCAGATTCTGGGCATCTCCCTTGGCTCAGCGCGGCATGCTTCCACCATACGGGCTTCCGGCGGGATCTCGTCCAGATATTCCGGGTGCTCCAGTTCGCCTGAGAAGGCACCCTTGGTTTTCTCATAGCAATCGCATAATTGTTCCGCAATGGCGTCGAGTTGATCGTGGCTGATGTGGATGTCTTCCAGAAATACCTTAAACAGAGCAAAGATGGGCGCCTCCGGCTCCATCAGCCAGTGCTCCGACAGGTCTTCCGCTTCCTTTACAAGCAGATTGTAGTCAGGATCCGTCAGACCGTCCAGCTTCCCCGCTTTTGCTTCTTTGACGAACTCAGAGACAGGGTTTGGACGCATTCGATAGCCTCTGCCCTCGC
>CANQQN010000142.1 GCA_947625995.1 uncultured Lachnospiraceae bacterium | reverse complement strand
ATTGGGCAGGATTTCTTATTTTTTTGTGTTTTCCCAGCACAAATCGACTGCAAAAAAAGACGAACACTGTCAAAAGTAAGTATATACTGAAAAATTCCCCCATCCACCAAAATCAGCATACAACTTTTTTTTCATACGGTTCTTTTTCTTTTCCGCAGCGTGCTGTGGTAGAGGACTCAAAAAGCAGAAACCCGCGGCAGCTATCCCGGCTTTTCCATAAAGAGCAGGCAAGCCGTCATCGGCCCGCCTGCTCTTTCTTCCCGCAAAAACAATCCCTGATCTAGTTCCCTTCGTCTTTTGCTCCCGTCTCCTGAAGCATATTCTCAATAAACACCCCATAACCTTTTGCGGGATCTTTCACAAACACATGGGTCACCGCTCCTACGATCTTGCCGTCCTGAAGAATGGGACTGCCGCTCATACCCTGAACGATCCCGCCGGTCTTCTGAAGCAGATCCCGGTCTTTCACCTGAAGGACCATTCCCTTGTTTTTGTCCTTTTCTGAAAGATTTACCGACAATATCTCCGCATCATATTCCTTTACTTCGCCCTCGATACTTGTGAGGATCGTGGCCGGACCGGTTTTAATGTCCTGTTTTAGGCAGATTGGTACAGGCCGGGCTGTAGCCTCCCGTTTCAACTGCTCATTGACCACGCCGAAGATACCTTCTTCGGAATTTTTGTCAATTCTTCCCCATAAGTTTTTGGCGTGATAATCAATATATCCCACCAGTTCGCCCGGCGCACCGTCCTCGCCTTTGATCACCGTCATGATCTTCGTATCATACAAAAGGCCTCTGGAAGTATCCATCAGGGAAGCCGTGTCCGCGTCGCTGATCCCATGTCCCAATGCGCCAAATTGTCCGTCGGAAGTAATATAAGTCAGCATCCCGATGCCCTGCGTGTTGTCGCGGACCCAAACGCCCAGCTTATATTCTCCAAGTCCGGTCTGAACAGGCTGCACTTTTACCTGAAAAACCTCCTCATTTCTGCGGATATCCAATACCATTTCCTCTCCGCCGCAACAGGACAAGCTCTCTGTCAGATCTGATTTTCGCTGCAGCCGTCTGCCGTTTGCAGCGATTATATAGTCTCCCTTTTTCAGAATCCCCTCTGCGGGATTGACCTTGTCTCCATTTATATCTGCGATCTCCTCGCTGCCGATCACAAGAATGCCGTCGGTCTCTACATAGATCCCTGCCGGAATACCGCAGGGAATCAACATCTGCCGCTCCATTACATTTACGGATACGGTCTTGATGGGAAACAGTCCAAACAGTTTATAATCTATCTGATAGTTTCCCAGTTCATCACCGGAAAAAGCTGTCTCATCCCCATATACGTTTACGCTTTCCCCTGCAAAAACGCTGATCTCGTCGGGGAGGGCAGTTCTCACATGCTGCATATACAGCATTCCGCCAAGCAACGCGAGACTGACCGCAAGCACACCACACAAAGCCTGCCTGTATCTCTTCCGTATATCCATGACTCTCTCCTTCCTGTATATTTCATTGCATGAAAAAAGGATGTGTTATCACATCCTCTTTCACTTCTAGTATGTTAGATTTACGTTTTTTCAACCTGCAATAATTTTGTCGTTTCTGCTAATTTTTTCATTTCAACAGCGTTTTTCCTCACCGCGTCCGTGATCTGCGCGCCGCCCAGCATTCTGGAAAGCTCCTGTATGATCTCTTCCTCATTTAAGATCCGGATGCTTGTCTCTGTCTCGTTGTCCCTGACAGATTTTTCAATGGCAAAATGTGCGTCCGCCATGGCGGCGATCTGCGGAAGATGGGTGATACAGATGACCTGATGGGTTCTGGCGATTTTTGCCATTTTTTCGGAGACCATCTGGGCTGTCCGCCCGCTGATACCGGTATCGATCTCATCAAACACAAGGGTGCCGGTGGAATCTTTTTCCGCAAGGACCGTCTTGACGGCAAGCATAATGCGGGAAAGCTCCCCGCCGGAAGCTACGGCGCCCAAAGGCCGCGCAGGCTCCCCGGGATTGGTGCTGATGAAAAACTCCGCCTCGTCCACGCCGTTGGCCGTATAATGATCCAGCTTTTCAAAGATCATCTCAAAAGAAACATGAAGAAAGTTCAGGTCTGCAAGCTCCCTGCGGATCATCTCTGTCAGCTTCTCCGCCGTTTGTTTCCTGCACATTGTCAGCGCGGCGGCTTCCTTCTTGTAATCGGCTTCTGTCTGCGCAAGCGCCTCCTCAAGCTGCCGTTTCTTCTCTTCATAATCAGTAAGATCGGCCAGACGTTGCTTCCGGCTCTCCAGATAGTCCAGCACATCCCTGATGGTGCGCCCGTATTTGGATTTCAAACGGTTCAGTTCATCCAGACGCTTCTCCGTCTCATAAAACTCTTCCTCTCCAAACTGCATATTCTGCTGATAGGAGGACAGTTCCCTGTTAAAATCATTGAGCAAGCCGTCCAGCTCCGCAGCCTGATCCTGAAGAGCCGCCAGCGCCTGATCATATTCCGCCACCAAAGACAACGCATGACAGACTCTGCCAAACTGCTCCCCTGCGCCTCCTTCATACCCTGACAGGGCGTAGGCCTCCTGCACCGATTCCGTGATCCGTTTGCCGTTGGCAAGCTTTTTGTAGCGCGCCTCTACCTGCTCATCCTCGCCTTCATATACCGCAGACGCCTCTATCTCGTTGATCTCATACTCCAAGAAGGAAATCTCCCGCTGTCTTGCATCTTCGTCAACGGTAAATTTCTCCAGTCTCTCTTTTGCCTCCCTGTACTGCCCGTACAGGACGGCTACTTGTTCCTTTTTTGGACCAATCACCGCTTTTCCATAAGCGTCCAGTATTTCCAAGTGCTTTTTTTTGTATAATAAGGACTGGTGCTCATGCTGCCCATGCATATCAAGCAGTACGCCGGCCACATCCTTTAAAAGCGCGCTGTTTGCAGTCTGACTGTTGATCTTTGAAATGCTTCGGCCGCCCACCAACCGTCTGGTGAGAATCACCTGTCCTTCCAAGACATCCACGCCCAGTTCCTGAAGCGCCGCCTTCTGGGCGTCGTTGTCAATTTCAAATGTCAGTTCTACAAAAGCATCCTGAGACTCGTGACGCACCAGATCCTTTGGCACCTTTGCTCCCAGCGCAAGGTTCATCGATCCGATAATGATCGATTTGCCCGCGCCTGTCTCACCGGTAAGGATGTTCAGTCCGTCCCGGAAATATACGTCCGCCTCATCGATCAGCGCAAGATTTTTTACATGTAGATTTAACAGCATCTTTTATACAGATCTCCTTT
Source organism: uncultured Lachnospiraceae bacterium (assembly GCA_947625995.1). GTDB lineage: Bacteria > Bacillota > Clostridia > Lachnospirales > Lachnospiraceae > CANQUC01. The sequence continues at coordinate 1,736 of CANQQN010000142.1, read as the reverse complement.
TCAAGACACCAGATTTTTCATTTTTTCCAACACCAGCTTTGCCGAAACCTCATCGCGAACCGCGCAAAAAATGGTATCGTCTCCTGCGATACACCCAAGAACGTTCTCCAGATCCAGCGCGTCGATGGCAGCCGCCACCGCCATGGCCATGCCTGCTACCGTCTTTATCACCAGCAGGTTCTGCGCCGCCTGTCCGCTGATATAACCGTCCTTCAGCACCCGGATATACTTGGCGTTAAACCTGCCCTCTTCCACCGACCGCAGGGCGTAATACTGTTTGCCGTACATATCCGACAGTTTTGTCAGTCGCAGTTCCCGAATATCTCTGGAAACCGTGGCCTGCGTCACAGAAAAACCCTCCTGCTGCAGCAGTTTCGCAAGCTCCTCCTGCGTTTCGATATGATGTTCCCCGATCAGTTCCAGAATTCTCTTATGCCGGCTGTTTTTCATAATGATCCTCCATTTTCTCCTATGCCGTCACTCATTTTTTCCCGCAGTATCTCTAAAAAACTGTCTTTATATATTTTTACAAAATTTGTCTTTTCTTTTGCGCAGCGGATACGGATCTGATCGCCGGTTGAAACCACGTAACTCACCGCCCCGTCAAAGGATACTTCTCCCTGCTCCGCCTGATGCTTCCTTCCCGGACCGATCTTCACTGTGATCTCATCCTCCGGAGAGAGAATAATGCTCCTTGTATTCAAGGTATGGGGACAGATCGGCGTAATCAGGATCATGGAAGCTTTCGGAGAAATGATCGGCCCTCCGGCTGACAGGCTGTAACCGGTGGAGCCGGTGGGCGTGGATATGATCATACCGTCTGCGCCGTATGTATACAGATGCTCTCCGTTTACATAGATGCAGTATTCCATGATCCGCAGACCGCCTTGTCTGCAGATGACGATATCATTTAACGCAAGCTCTGTATTTTTCTCTTTGGAGCCGCGGCGGGTCACGGTTCCTGAAAGCATCATCCGCTTCTCAATCTCAAACTGGTCCGCGATCAGCGCGTCCAGCGCCGAAAACAGATTTTTTTGCTCTACCTCAGCCAGATAGCCCAGTGTCCCAAGATTGACGCCGATCAGGGGGATCTCCCTTTTTACCACGTCTCTGGCCGCTTGAATCAGCGTGCCGTCTCCTCCCAGAACCAGAACGCACTCCACGTTTTCCGGGATTCGATCTATGTCAGTATAAGGCAGTTCCATCTGTTCCTCGTCTTGCACCACGCAGGTCATCCCTTTTTTCACCAGATAATCGTGCGCGGCTTTTGTCACCGTTAAATTTTTATCCTTCTGACTGTTTGTTACGATAAAAAAATGTTTCATGGTTTCCTCTCATATAAAGGCAGGTAATTTAATTTATCGGTCCAGTTCCTTGTGCGCGGATTCCACGGTCTTCTCCGCAGATACATCCGTCCTGACCTGCCCCGGCCTATTCGCCGTCTTCTCCAGATGGATCAGATATTCAATATTTCCCTCCGGTCCTTTAACAGGGGAAAATTCAAGATTCAATACGTCAAACCCATTCTCACATGCCAGTCCGATCACCTTTTCTATCACATCCCGGTGAACCTTCGGATCTCGCACCACGCCTTTTTTCCCCACCTTTTCCCTGCCTGCCTCGAACTGGGGCTTGATCAGGCATACCATCTGTCCTTTTTCCTGCAAGAGTTCATACACCGGGGGAAATACATGTGCCAGAGAAATGAAAGAGACATCCACGGAGGTAAAATCAAC
>CANQQN010000141.1 GCA_947625995.1 uncultured Lachnospiraceae bacterium | reverse complement strand
CATATTTTCATCGTGTGACGGCGCAGACCCCTACCCGTTTCTGGATCAACAATGTGACCAGAGAAGAGGCGCAGCTGGCCATCGACGAGGGCGCTGTAGGCTGTACCCAGAATCCTTCCTATGTGTGGAAGATGCTTTCCCATGAGACAGAGAGCGGATACGCCACAGAGCTTTTGAAGGAGATTCTGGAAAAAGGCGGCGACGTGGACCCTCAGGTACAGCTTCAGCGGACGCTGGTAGGCAACGTGGCAAAGATCTTTCTGCCTATGTACGAGCAGACGAACGGGAAATGGGGTTATGTGAGCATTCAGGGAGACCCTTTTAAGGAGGATACCGACTCCATTATCAGATTTGCGGAGTACAACAGGGAGGCAGGCCCCAATATCATGGCAAAGATCCCTGTGACCGAGGAAGGCTTAAAGGCCATCGAATACTGTGCCGCTGCGCGTATTCCCATCAACGCCACAGAAGTGATGGCGGTCCGTCAGGCGCTGGATGTGTGCGAGGTTTATGAGAAGGCGACGAAGGGCATGAAGGATCCGGCTCCTATCTATTTTTCTCATATCACCGGCATTTATGATGAGTATCTGAAGAAATACGCGGCGGACATCCATGCGGACGTGACGCCGGACGCTCTGTGGCAGGCAGGCATGATCATTGCCAAGAAGGTTTATTCTCTTGTGAGAGAGAAGAGATACCCGGTAGGGTTCATCGGCGGCGGCGCAAGAGGTCTTCATCACTTTACAGAGATGGTAGGCGCGGAGGCCTGCATCACCATCAACTGGAAGGGCACCGCGGAAGACTTGATCAAGCAGGATCCCCCTGTGGTACAGAGATTCCAGACGCCGGTACCGGCTTCCGTTGTGGATTCCCTCAACGAGAACCTGCCTGATTTTAAGAGAGGGTATGAGATCAACGGCATCACGCCTCCGGAGTATGAGGATTTCGGCCCTGTGGTGCTGTTCAGGAAGAGCTTTGAGGAAGCGTGGACCAATGCCAACGCTTATATCGCAAAGATGAAAGGCTGAAAATAAAATCAGCCTTCAGACAATGGAAACAGAAAAGAGGTAAATATTTTTATGAAATTATGTACATTGCATACGACGGATCAGTTTATGGAGATGATGTCGGATCCTTTTACAAAGCCGTTTCTCGCCGATAATCCCGACGTGACACAGATGGATATCGCGGACAGTTCCCTGATTAAGGAGACGCAGGCCGCGGGAGGCCCTACGCCTTCCGTGAAAAGAAGGATGCTTTCCTACATGCTCTGCGCGGCGGACGCAGGAGCGGACGTGATCCTTGTGACCTGTACTTCCGTGAACTCTGTTACAAAGACCGTCCGGGACATGGTGCCGATTCCTGTGATCAGCGTGGAAGAACCGGTGGCAGAGCTTGCGGTGGCAAAGGGAAAGACCATCGGCATCCTTTCTTCCCTTGCTACCAGCGCGGAGCCCGTAAAGGCTACGATCCTTGAGAAAGCGGCTGCCGCGGGCAAGGAAGTGGACGTGCGTATTCAGGTGGCCGACGGCGCATTTGAGGCGCTGACCTCCGGCAACCGTCCTCTCCATGACGACAAGGTGCGGGAGGCTCTGGCAAAGCTTGTGAAGGAAGTGGACGTGGTGGTGTTCGCCCAGATGTCCATGGCGCTTGTGGAGCATCCGGAATATGACGTACCGGTGCTGAAATTCGGCCGCGTGTGCTATGACGCGGCAAAAGCAGCCGTAACAAAGTGATCAAAAGGCAGAGGGTGTTGTATAATGGAAAATAAGCAGCCATTATGCAGCGCCCTCTGAGAATGTAAGACAGACGATTTGGAGGTTATCACATGAGAAAGGTGATTATTTCTGTGGCTCCGGTACCCGGCCCCGCGCCTGTGGATACGGAGGCGCTTTCAAAAGACGTGATCAGATCTGTGGAGATGGGGGCAAGCCTCTGCCATCTGCACTGCAAGACCAGAGAAGGCAGGCTGACGCCCAATACAGAGGTGCTGGTGGAGAGCTTTGAAAAGATCCTTGCCGGCACGGATGTGGTGGTGCAGGCGTCCACCGGCGGCGTTTCGGACATGGATATTGTGGAACGATGCTATCCGCTGGACTATCCAAAGGTGGAGAGCGCTTCCTTAAACGGCGGCTCCACAAATCTTGGGGAAGCGGTGTACCGCAATTCCTTTGACGATATCCGGTATTGCGCAAAGGCCTGCTATGAGCGGCAGATCCTGCCGGAGATCGAAGTGTTTGACATCGGTATGCTCAACAATATCAAGATCGTGTCGGAGGAGCAGCCCTTCAGGGATCCCATCCTGTACAATCTGGTATTCGGCCACAAGGGCGGTATGCAGCCCACCATGGAGGCGCTTAGCGCCTTTGTATCCTTTGTGCCAAAAGATCACCGCTGGGGCGTGACCCATTTCGGAAGAGACAACTGGACCTTCCTTGCTGCCGCTATCGCCATGGGCGCTACCGTGGTGCGCATCGGCTTCGAGGACAGTCCTTATCTGGATGAAGGGGAGACAGCCCAGTACAACTGGCAGCTGGTGGAGCGTCTTGTGAAGCTGATCCGGGCTATGGGTTTGGCGCCTGCTACGCCGGACGAGGCAAGGCAGATCCTGAACATTGCGCCCCGGAGGGGATGATGAGTATGCATGAAACAGATCGGCCGATGCTGTTTGACAGCCATAGTCACTATGATGACGAGGCTTTTGACGAGGATCGCGACGCTCTTTTAAAAAGCCTTCCCGAAAACGGGATAGAAGGGGTAGTCAATGTGGGCTCCAGCTTGGAGACCGTGAAAAAGACCATTGCCCTGATGGACGAATATGACCATGTGTACGGCGCCATCGGCATTCACCCAAACGAGACGGGCGGGCTAACGGAGTCCCATATCCAGTGGCTGCAGGTACAGTGCGGTCTTCCAAAGGCGGTGGCCGTTGGCGAGATCGGCCTTGATTATTACTGGGATACACCGGAGAGACCCGTACAGAAAAAGTGGTTTGAACGGCAGCTGCAGATGGCGAAAGAGGTAGATCTTCCCGTGATCATCCACAGCAGAGACGCGGCAGCGGATACGCTGGATATGATGAAGGCTCTTCACGGCGGCGAGACCGGCGGCGTGATCCACTGCTTTTCTTACGGAAAAGAACTGGCAAGGGAATATCTGAACATGGGGCTTTATATCGGCGTAGGCGGCGTGGTCACCTTTAAAAACGCAAAGAAGCTAAAAGAAGTGGTGGCCTACGCCCCGATGGACCGGATCGTGTTGGAGACGGACTGCCCTTATCTGGCGCCTGTGCCAAACCGCGGCAAGCGCAACAGTTCCTTAAATCTGCCCTATGTGGCGGAGGAAATCGCCGGGATCAAAGGACTGCCGGTAGAGGAGGTCATCCGCATCACAACAGAAAATACAAAAGCACTTTATCATTTGCGGTAAGGTTTTAAGCTACGACAGTTCCTCCCACTGTTCCATGAGCGATTCCAGTTCAGTTTCGCATTCTGCCCGTCTGGTGGCAAGCTCCAGCAGCTTTGAAGCGTTGGCAGCATGCTCCGGCAGGGCAGTTTCTTCATCAAGACGCGCGATCTGCTGTTCCAATTGGTCGATCCGCGCCTCCACCTGTTTTAACTGATTTTCACGCCGGCGTTCTTTCGCCTGCAATTCTTTTTGCTGCTGCCATGAAAGCTTGTTTTCGGAGACTTCCGGGGCGGCAGCAGCTTCTTTAGAATCCTCCGGCGCATAGACCGCCGTCAGTTCCTCTTTTTTCTCCAGATAATAATCATAATTGCCAAGATAGGGAACCAGCCGGTGGTTGGTCAGATCCAGAATCCTTGTGGCCGTCTTGTTGATAAAGTAACGGTCATGGGACACATAGAGAATGGTGCCCGTATAATTGTTCAGCGCCTTTTCCAGCACCTCCTTGGAGATGATATCCAGATGGTTGGTGGGCTCGTCCAAGATCAGAAAATTGGCGCCGGAAAGCATCAGCTTGGCAAGGGAAACCCGTCCCCGTTCGCCGCCGCTCAAAGTAGAGATAGGGGCGAATACATCGTCGCCGGTAAACAGAAACGCCGCCAGCACGTTGCGGATCTGGGTTTGGGTCATGGCAGGGTACGCGTCCCCAAGCTCGTCGTATACGGTCTTCTCCATGTGCAGTACGTGGTATTCCTGATCGTAGTAGCCGATGGTGACCTTTGTCCCCAAAGTGACGCTGCCGGTATCCGGGGTCTCCAGCCCGTTGATGATCTTTAACAGCGTGGTCTTTCCCGTGCCGTTGCCGCCGATAACGGCGATTCGTTCTCCCCGCATGATCTCAAAGGAAACGTCGGAAAACAAATGCTGGGAACCGTAGGACTTAGAGAGGTTTTCCACAGAAAGTACGTGATTTCCGCTGGTGATATCCGCAGAAAAGGTCAGATGCATGTCCGCCCGTTCTTCCGTGGGTTTCTCCAGAGGAACGATCTTATCCAGCATTTTTTCCCGGCTTTCCGCCCGCTTAATGCTTTTTTCCCGATTAAAGCTCTTCAGCTTCGCGATGACTTCCTCCTGATGCCGGATCTCTGCCTGCTGGTTTTCATAAGCCTGCTGTTCGGCAGCTTTTCTCTGTTCTCTTTTTTTGCTATAGTCGCCGTAATTGCCCTGATACACATAACAGCGGGCACTTTCCAGTTCAATGATCTTCGTGACGGTCTTGTCCAGAAAGTACCGGTCGTGGGAGATCACAAGGACGGCCCCGCCGTAAGTCTGCAGATAGGTTTCCAGCCATGTGATGGAGGGAAGGTCCAGATGGTTGGTGGGCTCGTCCAGCAGCAAAAGGTCGGGCTTGGCAAGCAGGAGCTTGGCCAGAGACACCCGGGTCTTCTGACCGCCGGAAAGGACGGCCGTCTTTTTGGGAAAATCGTCTTCTGAAAAGCCAAGGCCCTTCAAGACTCCCGTAACTTCGCTCCTGTAGGCGTAGCCGTTTTCCAGTTCAAACGCATGGTTAAACCGGGTATACTGTTCCATCAGGTCTGCAAGCTCCCGCCCTTCACAGTGCTTCATCCGCTCCTCTGTGGAG
>CANQQN010000140.1 GCA_947625995.1 uncultured Lachnospiraceae bacterium | reverse complement strand
GGCATTTTCTGGCGGGTATGCCCTCCTTCGCCGCCAGAAAATGCCTGCAGCAGGCGGCGCGCTTTTCCATGGAGGAATTAGAAAACGCGCTGCGGGCCTGCGCCAATACGGAAGAACAGATTAAGACCGGACAGATTGACGGACAGATCGGCGTGGAGCTTCTGATCGTTACCTACAGTTCATGATCTTTTCAGCATAGGATCTGCTTTTCCTATCCGGATGTGATTCAAAAAAACAGCGGAGGCATTTGCCCCCGCTATTTCTTTTTCAGTAAGTTTTGATTGCTTTATGCGAAAGGATTCTCCGTAGGATAAAGCATCCCTTTAGGCTGATTAAATCCGATATCCTCCACGCCCAGATAACGGAACACCTCCACAAGCGCTTTCCCGTGATGCCCAAAGGCCACGGCGCCGTGATGAGGGTAATTCTTCGCGATCAGCACATGGCGATAGAATCTTCCCATTTCAGGAATGGCAAACACGCCGATGGAGCCAAAAGACTTGGTGGCTACAGGCAGCACCTCGCCTTGAGCCACATAGGCCCGAAGCTGGGTATCCGCAGTACTCTGCAGGCGGAAGAAGGTGATATCGCCCGGCGCGATGTCTCCCTCCAGCGTCCCCTGTGTCACTTCCTCGGGAAGGTTTCTTGCCATGATCTTCTGGTATTTCATGGTGCAGCTTGACAGCTTGCCGGAAGCGGTGTTGCCGCAGTGGAAGCCCATGAAGGTATCCTTGTGGGTATAGTCAAATTTACCCTTAATATCGTCCTCATACATATCTGCGGGAACGGAGTTGTTGATATCCAGAAGGGTCACCGCGTCCTGACTTACGCAGGTACCAATGAATTCGCTGAGGGTACCGTAAATATCCACCTCGCAGGATACGGGAATGCCCCTTGCGGCCAGACGGCTGTTCACATAGCAGGGCACGAAGCCAAACTGTGTCTGGAATGCGGGCCAGCATTTTCCGGTGAGCGTCACATACTCTCTGTAGCCCTTGTGCTCTTCGATCCAGTCAAGAAGGGTCAGTTCGTACTGGGCAAGCTTAGGAAGCACCTCCGGCTTCTTGTTGCCGACGCCAAGCTCCGCCTCCATATCCTTGATCACATCGGGAATACGGGGATCGCCCTCATGCTTCTTGAACGCCTCAAACAGATCCAGTTCGGAATTTTCCTCAATCTCCACGCCAAGATCGTACAGTGGCTTGATGGGCGCGTTGCAGGCAAGGAAATTCAACGGACGGGGGCCGAAGCTGATGATCTTCAGATTCTTCAGGCCGACCACAGCCCGGGCGATGGGCAGGAATTCGTGGATCATGTCCGCGCATTCCTCCGCCGTGCCTACGGGATACTCGGGAATGTAGGCTTTGACGTTTCTCAGCTTCAGATTGTAGCTTGCGTTGAGCATACCGCAGTAGGCGTCGCCTCTGCCGTCCAGCAGATCGGTGCTGGACTCCTCCGCAGCCGCAACAAACATAGCGGGCCCGTCAAAATGCTTTGCAAGCAGCGTCTCGGAGATCTCCGGGCCGAAGTTGCCAAGATAAACCACCAGTGCGTTGCAGCCGGCTTTCTTAATATCCTCTAATGCCTGCACCATATGTATCTCGCTCTCTACGATACAGACCGGGCACTCATAAATGTCCGCCCCGTCATATTTTGCCTTGTAAGCGTCAACCAGCGCTTTTCTTCTGTTCACGGACAGAGATTCCGGAAAGCAGTCGCGGCTCACGGCAACAATACCAACCTTAACTTTGGGAATATTGTTCATGTTAGGTTCCTCCTTATTTTTATGTTTTTCTTTTCTCTATTTTACAAAATTGCGGCATTGCCTGTCAATAGATTCCGTCTGAAAATCGCCTTCATTTTCCTCCCTGTCCAAAAAGCCTGTCGGCTCCTTCCACCAAAAAAGAGCGCCATGAAATACGTTTTTCACCGAAGCCGTCACAGCTTCTGAAATACCGGCCTGCAGGCAGGGTAAATCGTCCGGAAGGTGTTATAACGCTCCTCATATTTTGCCGCCAGCGCTTCTTCCGGTTCCACAGTTCCCGTAACCTTCACAATGGCAGCCGCCGCTTCTTCCACGGAACTGTATTCTCCGCAGGCCACCGCCGCCAGCATGGCGCCTCCCAGAGCCGGTCCCTCCTCGCTCTCGATCTCATCTACCTTCAGGTTCATCACATTGGCGATGATCTTTTTCCAAAGAGGGCTCTTTGCGCCGCCGCCGCAGATCTTTGTGCGCCGGATCTTGATCCCCAGCGCTTTTGCCACCTCAAGGGAATCCCGCAGAGCGAAAGCGACGCCCTCCAGCACCGCCTGCGTCATATCCGCCCTGCCGGTATCCATGGTCATACCGATAAAACAGCCCCGGGCCTTCGGATCATTGTGGGGAGAACGTTCTCCCATGAGATAAGGCAGAAAATACACATGATTTTCTCCCAGCTTGGCGATCTGCGCCTGCTCCCCCGCGTAGTCAGCGGTGCCGATGATATCGTCCATCCACCACTTGTTGCAGGAGGCAGCGCTGAGCATACAGCCCATCAGGTGATAGTGGCCGTCCGCGTGGGCAAAGGAATGCAGGGCATTGTAGGGATCCACGCCGAATTTATCTGAAGAGATAAAGATAGTACCGCTGGTGCCAAGGGAAATGTTGCACATCCCGTCACCCACGGTCCCGGTGCCTACGGCGGCCGCCGCGTTGTCTCCCGCTCCCGCGGCCACCTTTACCTCCGTGGATACGCCCAGCTTTTCCGCGATCTCCGGCAGCAGCGTGCCAACCGGTTCATAGCTTTCGTAGATACGGGCCAGCTGTTCCTCGCGGACGCCGCAGATCTTCAGCATCTCCTTTGACCAACAGCGGTTCTTCACGTCAAAGAGCAGCATGCCGGAGGCGTCGGACACATCGGTACAGAACACCCCCGTAAGCTTGTAGGCGATATAATCCTTGGGCAACATGATCTTTTTGATCCGGGCAAACTTCTCCGGCTCCTTGTTTTTCACCCACAGGATCTTTGGCGCCGTAAACCCGGTAAACGCAATATTGGCGGTGTATGCCGACAGCTTTTCCCTGCCGATCACCTCATTGAGATAGTCGCACTCCTCAGACGTCCTGCCGTCATTCCACAGAAGGGCGGGACGGATCACCCGGTCGTCCTCATCTAAGATCACAAGGCCGTGCATCTGTCCGCCGAAACTGATGCCCGCCACCTGAGATCTGTCACAGTCAGACAAAAGCTCCTTCAGTCCTTCCATAGTCTGCTCATACCAATCCTCCGGATCCTGCTCAGACCAGCCGGGGTTTGGAAAATAAATGGGATACTCCTTTGAAACGATTTTCTGAATGCTTCCGTTTCCTTCCATCAAAAGCAATTTTACCGCCGAAGTTCCCAGATCGATCCCTATATAATACATCGCTATCTTATCTCCTTTTCTTTTTGAACCTTGCGGCGGTGACGCACATCAAGAAAGATCCACAGGGCGATCACAACCACAAAAAACACCAGCAGCACCGTCCAGACAGACGTGCGTTTTTCCTTGATCTGAGACTTTTGCGCTTCCTCTACCGCCTCCACGTTTTCGATCTTTTCCTGATCGGAAGCGCTCAGGGCGTGGATCCGGTCCAGAAGCCGCATGGAATCCCCGGCGTCCATCTTGGAAGCAGCTTCCTCCGAGGAATAATGGGTAAAGATAATCATGTTGATCTCATTGATCTCCTTCTTGATATCTTTGATCTTGCTGTCAGCATCCTGAAGCCCTTTCAGCACTGCCGGATATTCATCCCTGTTGGCCGCCTTCTGCAATTTTTCCAAAAGCGCCTCCACCTGCTGTTCATCGGCGGTAGAAAGATTCTTCGGAAGGGCTCTGTAAGCCGCCACATCTTCCCCCGTAAAATGGACGTTCTCGTCGATCTCCACCTCTTCCGGCGCGGCGGTCTGCTTCGGCTGCTCTCCTTTAATAGGAAGCCAGCTTTCCGGAATCAGAAACCACGCCACGATCAGAACCACGATCACCGGCAGGATCATAAGATATTTTCGTCTGCCTTTTCCTTTCTCCATGTAAAAACCCCCTTTGAAAATTCTAAGAAAGGCAGCCAACATGACGGTATTGGCTGCCTTTTCCTATCTGTATCCATTACTTATGCGATTTTGTTAACAGCCTTTGACAGACGCGAGATCTTTCTGGAAGCTGTATTTTTATGATAAACACCTTTGGAAGCGGCCTTGTCGATTTCGGACGTTGCCGCCAGCAGGGCAGCTTTTGCCGCCGCAAGGTCGTTTGCCGCGATCGCCGCATCAACCTTCTTGATCGATGTTTTAACCTTAGATCTGATGGATTTGTTTCGTTCAGCTTTGGTCCTGTTTACCAAAATTCTCTTTTTCGAAGATTTAATGTTTGCCAAGATTTCCACCTCCTGCTTTTATTTTCTTGTTTTTTGCTCCGCCGGACGAGACACGGACATACCGACAGAAACATACTCTTGTATTTTAGTAGATGCCTTTCATTCTGTCAATACATAATTTTGAAAAAAAAGAAAAAACTGTTCTTAATAAGCAAAAGAAAGGCGGATGATCACTATGCTGGAACATACTATGACATCCTTTCCGATCCGCACGGATCTTGCCATGGAGGCAGGCGAGCGGTTCACAAGGGACAATGTGGAGATCAACGGCGTCATCATTGAAGAAAAGTACGACAAAAAAAGGGAGGTCACGGTGACCAAGGTAGTCATCGAGTCGGAAAAAGGCGCAAAAGCCATGGGCAAACCCAAAGGAACCTACATTACTCTGGAGGCGCCCAACCTGTCCGTTCCCGACGACGGCTATCACAGAGAGATCTCCGTGAAACTCTCCAAGATCATTAAGGAACTGATCCCCTGCAGCAAAAAGGAAGAGCCCTCCGTCCTTGTGGTGGGGCTGGGCAACCGGATGGTGACAGCAGACGCCCTCGGCCCTCAGGTGGCGGACAATCTGCTAATCACAAGACACATTGTCCGGGAATACGGAAAGGCGGCAATGGGGTTTCCCAAACACGACAGGTCGATGGGGCAATGGCGCTTG
>CANQQN010000139.1 GCA_947625995.1 uncultured Lachnospiraceae bacterium | reverse complement strand
CACAGGCCAATTTCTGGAGCACGCTGGTGGTAGCGGTGATCCCTGTGATTCTCATTGTTGCGGGTATTGCGATCTGGATCATCAGGAGGAGAAGATAATGTCAAAAAAGACAAAGCGGCTTGTGATACTTCTGGGGCTTTTGGCGGTGCTTGCCGCCGTCTACGGTATTGTTCTGACTGTCAATCACAGACAGGCCCGGAAAGAAGCAGAGGAAGAGGAAATCGCCGAGAACGGATTCCTTGTGAAGGAAATGGATATGGACAAGATCACAGGCTTTTCCTATCAGCACCCCCATGACGAGGAATTCTCGGATAAGACCTATGTTTTTGTCAAACAGGGTAAGAAGTGGCACTATAAGGACGATGAAAATTTCCCGGTGAACCAGACGGTGCTCGACACAAAGCTGGAGGATCTTTCAAAGGTGTACGCCAAACGGCTTCTGGAGGAGACCGATGAGAATTTTGCCGCCTATGGGCTGGACGATCCTTCGCTGATCGTTTCCGTCACCGACGGGAAGGAAACGATCACTTACAACATCGGCAATTATAATGAAACGACAGCGGACTATTACATGAATATCGACGGCACCCAGAAGGTGTATACCGTGGATGCCACTTTGTGGGTGGCTTTCGGTATGGAGCTTTACGATATGGTGCAGATGGATAAGTTCCCGGAGATTCAGGCGGATCACATTACGCATCTGAACGTCAAAACGGCCGATCAGGAGATGGATCTTACCTTTGAGGTCACCGGTACCAATACGGATTCCAAAACGGGGAAGATCACCAACACCGGTATCTGGCATGTGAAGGACGGAGAAGGAAAGTCCGTGAAGGCAAACCAGTCAAGGACAAACGCCCTTGTGGCGTCTCTGGTTGACTTGTCTTACGTGCAGGAGGTAGAGTATAACTGTCAGGAGGACGGGCTGGCCGCTTATGGACTGGACCATCCCAATGCCGTGATCACCATCGATTACACCGTGGAGGAAGTTGATATGTCTTCTGTGGAGCAGGTGGAGATTCAGGAGAATTTAAACGAGATCCATTATGATTCCGAGGTTGTGGATAAGCAGCTGGTGCTTCAGATAGGCAACGCTACGGATGGATATATTTTTACGGACGATTACTATGTAAAGACGTCGGCCGGCAACAGTATCATGACCATAGAGGCCGCCACGGCGGAAACCCTGATCAAGCTGCAGAGAGACGATTTTGTGGCGGCGACCACCATTCCCGTGGAATGACAGATTTTTTATTGTATAATTTTTAAAAAACTGCGCATATTACTACCGACGAAATATAAAGGAGAAATGTAGTATGAAGCAGTTAAAAAAGATATTTCTGTGTGCAGCGTTGCTTTCATTGGTTTTTATGTTTTCTGCCTGCGGAAACAATACCGCCAACGGTGAGGAAACCGATATGAAGACAGAAGAGGCGGATAACAAGTCTGAAGGGAAAGAAAAGGCTACGGAGGAGGCGGACGCCACCGAGGACGCCGACCACAAGGCAAAGGATGACACTTCCGCCGACGAGGATAAGAACAACACGGTAGGCGATGTGGTTGACGACATCGGAGACGGCGTGAATGCCGGCGTTACCGGCGTGGTGGACGGTGTAGACGACGCGGTGGACGACGTCACGGGAAACGATACTGCCGGTGAAAACGAAAGCCATGTAAACAGTGTGACCAATCCTTCAGAGTCACCTGCACCGGGTGCCGGTCAATAATGAACGGACGGAGGCTGTCATTTTGCGGCAGCCTCTTTTTACATAAAAACAGATAGGACGCCGGAAAGGAGTTATATGAGATTCAGACCATGTATCGATATCCATAACGGAAAAGTAAAACAGATCGTGGGCGGAAGCCTGAGGGACACAGGGGATGTTGCCAGAGAAAATTTTGTTTCCGGTCAAGACAGTGCATTTTATGCAAAGCTGTACCGGAAGCGGCAGCTTACAGGAGGGCACGTGATCATGCTGAACGGCGGGGATTCTCCATATTACGAGGAGACCAAGCAGCAGGCGCTGGCGGCCCTTTCGGCTTATCCCGGCGGTCTTCAGGTCGGAGGAGGCATTACCGCGGAAAACGGCTCATTCTTCTTAGAGGCAGGCGCTTCCCATGTGATCGTTACCTCCTACGTATTCAGGGAAGGAAGGATCGACGAGGAACGCTTAAAAAAGCTTAAAAAGGCTCTGGGGAGAGAGCGTCTGGTCTTGGATATCAGCTGCAGAAAAAAGGAAGACGGATATTACATCGTGACAGATCGGTGGCAGACCTTTACCCGAACGAAAGTGACGGCGGAGACCATGGATGCTCTTTGCGGTTACTGCAGCGAGTTTCTGGTTCACGGCGTGGATGTGGAAGGAAAGGCTTCCGGCATTGAAAAGGATCTGGTGAAGATACTGGGAGACTGGGGGAAATGCCCCGTTACATACGCAGGCGGGATCGCCGGCTTTGAGGATTTGGAGGAACTGTACCGGATCGGAAAGGGCAGGCTGGATTTTACCGTGGGCAGCGCCCTTGATCTTTTTGGAGGTTCGCTGGATTTTGAAAAAATATCCGCGTGGAACCGGTAAATTTTTAGAATCCGCGTGATATTGTCCTTCTTTTTTCCGTATTCCAAATGCACTTGGTGTAATACGGAAGAAAGGAGAGGGTTCTATGAAAAAAGCGAAGTCAGACGAGATGACCTGTTTTTCGTTGCGGCTGCGGGAATACCGGCGCAGGCTGGGCATGAGCCAGACAGAACTGGCTGCCAGAGCCAGTCTGCACAGAACGTATATTTCCGAACTGGAAAGCGGTAAAAAAAATCCGTCGCTTTTGACGCTGATCAATCTTGCGGACGCTCTGCAGATGGAAACGTGGCAGCTTTTGTATTTTGAGAAAAACTGAACACAGGTTGAAAAAAGCGCCTGCCGGATTCCGGCAGGTGCTTTTCGGTGGGTCGATAACAAGGCAGAACCTCGAACTGCCCATCAGATCGCGGAAAGCTGTGAGTGCGTCAGCAATTGACAAATACGGGTGAAATTGATATGATTTGAAAAAACAAAAAAACAGGAAAAGGAGCGGTCACTATGGCACACTATACGAAGGAAGATATTTTAAGGATCGTGGAGGAGGAAGATGTAGAGTTTATCCGTATGCAGTTTACGGATATGTTCGGTACGTTGAAAAACATGGCCATCACCTCCGGCCAGCTTGAAAAAGCGCTGAACAACCAGTGCATCATCGACGGATATTCCATAGACGGGCTGGCCCAGATCGAGGAATCCGATATGTATCTGGTGCCGGATCTGGACACCTTTACCATCTTTCCGTGGCGTCCCCAGCAGGGAAAGGTAGCCCGTCTGATCTGCAATCTGGTGGATATCGACGGCAATCCAAACCCTAACGACAGCCGTTATGTATTGAAGCGTGTGCTGGAAGAAGCGTCCGCCATGGGGTATACCTTTGACGTGGGGCCTGAGTGCGAATTTTTCCTGTTTGAGACCGACGACAACGGACAGCCTACCACTGTCACCCATGAACACGCGGGGTATTTTGATCTGGGGCCTTTGGATCAGGGCGAGAACCTGCGCCGGGATATGGTGCTGATGCTGGAGGAGATGGGCTACTATATCCTGTCTTCCCACCACGAATTGGCCCCTTCCCAGCATGAGATCGATTTTAAATATGACGAGGCCATTGCCACGGCGGACAATATCATGACCTTTAAGCTGGTGATCAAGACGCTGGCAAAACGGCACGGCATGTACGCCACCTTTATGCCAAAGCCAAAGTCCCGGGCGGAGGGGTCCGGCATGCACATCAACCTGTCTCTTTCCAGAGACGGGAAAAATGTGTTTTATGACAAGGAAGGAGAATTACAACTCAGTGAGGAGGCGTATTATTTCATTGGCGGCCTGATGAAGCACATTCAGGCCATCACCGCCATCACCAATCCGCTGGTAAATTCCTATAAGCGCCTGATTCCCGGCTTTGAAGCGCCTGTTTACGTGGCATGGTCCGTGGCAAACAGAAGCTCCCTGATCCGTATTCCGGCCACAAGGGGAGAGAATACAAGGATCGAGCTTCGCTCCCCCGATCCTGCGGCCAACCCGTATCTGGCCCTTGCGGCCTGCTTGAAGGCGGGACTGGACGGCATCAAAAATAAGATCATGCCTCCGGCCCACGTAGACAAAAATATTTACGCCATGTCGGAGAAAGAGCGTCAGGAGGCCGGGATTCTGTCGCTGCCTGCGACGCTCCGGGAGGCCATTGACTATCTGGAGAAGGACAGACTGATCTGGGATATGCTGGGGGACGGTCTTGCCCGAAAATATGTGGACGCCAAAAAAAGAGAGTGGAGCGAATACCGGACACAGGTCACTTCTTGGGAAGTGGAACAGTATTTGTATAAATATTGATCATGCATACACTGACAGAGTAAAAAGGGAGGAGTATGCATTTGGTCAACGTAATCGTAGTGTTCCCAAAAATCGAAGACGCCAAGGGGATCCGAAATCTGCTGGTAAAATACGGATTTTCCGTGGCCGGCGTGCATACCTCCGGTGCAAGGGCGTTGGCAAGAGCGTACGAGCTTGGCAGCTGCATCATTGTCACCGGTTATCAGCTGGCGGATATGATCTATGAGGAATTGTGGGAATCCATGCCGGAATATGCCAGAATGCTGCTGCTTACCGGCAAAGATGTATGGGCGGACTGCAATGAAAAAGGGATCTTGTATCTTGCGATGCCTTTTAAGGCAAAGGAACTGATCGATACCATGAATATGCTGGCGGATCAGATCCTTTCAAGCAGGCGCAGGCGGCGCAGCGGTCCGCGGATGCGCAGCCGTCTGGAGGAAGAGATCATAAATGACGCGAAAAAGATTTTGGGGGAACGAAATCATATGACAGAGGAAGAAGCGCACCGTTACCTGCAGAAGTGCAGTATGGAAAACGGTTCAGATCTGGTGGAGACGGCGCGCATGGTGCTGAGCATCAACCGGCAGTAGGCGTGTTGTGTGGAAAAGGCCACACGGATGGCCGATCCTTCACAGGGTCATTTGGGATGCGCAGGAACG
>CANQQN010000138.1 GCA_947625995.1 uncultured Lachnospiraceae bacterium | reverse complement strand
GATCACGGGACAGACAAAGGAAAGCCCTACGCTGACTTACAATACCGTCAACCGCCACATTTCCAAAATGGCTTATATCAAGGTAGTGAGCAATAAGTCCCCGTGGCTTGCAAACGCGTCTCTTGGCAGTGTATATGCGAATCCGGCTTCTCACGGCGAAGGACGGTTTGTGGCGGAGGAAAAGGTGATCAGACAACTGTTTGCAGACGGTCAGGTGGCTACCCAATATTCCGATCCGGCAGGCAATCTCACAATGGATGAAGAGTGGAACATCAACGGCTCTTATTATGCCATTGAGGGCATCACCAGCCCGGACGGACGTTGCCTTGGCAAGATGGCACATTCCGAAAGAAGGGGCGAAGGCGTAGCCATGAACATCACAGGAGAACAGGATCTAGGCATTTTTGCCGCAGGCGTGGCGTATTTTAAGTGACAATGGGACAGCCTCGGTTTTCCAATGACTTTGCCGCAGTGTTGTCAGAGATTATATGTTTTTGCAGGGATCGATCATAGTGAATTGATTTGATCTTCCGGAATACGATGAAGAAAGTGACGTGAAGTGTATGTTGCGTGATCTGGTGAACGGCGTACAGCATCTTGGCATCCCTGTTTGGGATATGGAACAGGCGGCCGCGTGGTATGAACAGAAGTTGGGATTTGAGCGAATGCAGGAGAAATCTGTATTTTATCCGGTCAGGCTGGATATCCTATTCTTGCGTCTCCATGACCTGATCATTGCCCTGTATAAACCGGCGGCTCATCTGTTGCCGGCGTTGCAGAAAAGAGGAAACGGGGTCATCGACCATTTTGCCATTGACGCGCCGGATTTCCGGGCCTGCGCCGAAAGGGTGTACAAGCGGGGCGCCATGCTCCATGCCAGTACCCCGAAGGGATGCGTGCTCTATGACCATATCGGAGAAAAAGGCGTGCGTGGCGTCAACTTTGAAGGCCCAAGCGGCGAGGTAGTGGAACTGTGCCACGATTATAATCATCCTTACGGCAGTGAAACAGGGCTTCAGGGCTGGTCTCATCTTGCTGTAAAGGTAACCGATCTGAAGGTCTCCCTGCCTTTTTATGAAAAGCTGGGATTTGACAAGACCATGAGTGGATATCTGGATACGCCAAAGGGACGGATGCAGATCGTGTTTGTGACCAATCATGGCTTTACGCTGGAACTAATCCAAGTGACGGAGGCAGACCGGCAGGAACTGAAAGACCGGGGCGAGGGACGGCTGGATCACATTGCCCTTGATGTAAAAGACGCCCGCGCCGCGTTCTTCCTCTGCAAGTCTCAGGGCTTTTTGGTCACGGACACCTCCCTGAATGAACTGCCTTTGTTTGAGCATGGCGTCAGATATTTTACCATTCTGGGACCTGACGGAGAGAAGATCCAGTTGAATGAGAAAAAAACATGGTAGGTTTGGTAAAAATGCCGGACAGGACATGGATTTTTTGAGGGAAATAAGTTTCCACGTCAAAAAGTGCGGATTTTGAAAAATAAGTGTTGACTTTTTTTGGCAGGTGATAGTATAATAGCAAGGCAGGTCAGCGGTGACTTGCTGTGGGATCTTAGCTCAGCTGGGAGAGCATCTGCCTTACAAGCAGAGGGTCACAGGTTCGAGCCCTGTAGGTCCCATGGATTTTGTAAAGCGGACATCGGCCCGGACAGGGTTGCGGATGTTCCTTCAAAATTTCATATGGCGGGATAGCTCAGTTGGCTAGAGCACACGGTTCATACCCGTGGTGTCGGGGGTTCAAATCCCTTTCCCGCTACTTTTAGAAAGCGTCGAATACCTTATAAATAAAGGGCTTCGGGGCTTTTATTTTTTGCAACCAAATACCCGTTGGGGCAATCTAATAGTTGTAAACAGGCAGCCGGCAATGCCATGTAACCCGTAGGAATGCAATGCAAGACAGATGGGTGGCGCAAAACGCGATACCCTCAGAATGGACGAGACCATGAAAGTATTGGTAAAACAGGCGCAGAAGGGCGATCCGGAAGCATTTATCCAGTTGATAGAGAAGAACCGGCAGGCCCTTGTCAGAGTTGCAAAAGGTTTTTTGGGGAGCGAGGAGGATGTGGCCGACGCGATTCAGGACACGATACTGAACGCTTATGAGCACATCAAAGAACTGAAAAAGGCCGAGTATTTTAAAACATGGCTGATCCGGATCCTGATCAACAACTGCGTCCGGATTTATAACCAGAACAGAAAAGTACAGCCGGTGGAGCGGATGCCGGAGAATGGGGAAAGTATACCGCCGGAGAGCGATGTGGAATTTCTGGAACTGCTTTCTTCTCTGCCAGAGGACAGCCGTCTCATCTTTCAGCTTTATTATGGGGAACAGTTTACCACGAAGGAAATCTCGGAGATTCTTGGCATGAAGGAAAACACCGTGAAAAGCAGGCTGCGCAGAGGAAGGGAGCGCCTGCGGAAAGAGATTGTATGAGAAGGAGTGTAGTTTGAAAAATCACGCTGATGCGCTGATTTTTCACACCGGGATTGGAGCGTTCCCAAATCCCATTGATGGCAGATGAGTAACTGCATTTGCAGTTCTCATCGCCCGTCGCGCAAACGCTCCGAAATGGAGGTTTATATGAAAAAAGAATATACGGAACAGGAATACAGAAGGATCTTAGGTGGAAAAGTAACGGAATCAGAAGCGGTCAGCGGCAGGATAGAAGAAACCTATGCCTTTCTCAGAAAAAACGCGGGCCTGACAGGTCAGGATGGGCAGAGAAAAGGCAGACTGGGGAAGAGAAGCTTGCAAAGGCTTTGGATCGCGGCTTCCGGCGTGGCAGCGGTTTTTGCTACAATTCTATGTGTTGGGGTGGCGAATCCCGCGCTGGCGGCAAAGATCCCTCTGATCGGCGGGATCTTCCGGTCGGTAGAAGAAAAGGTCAGCTATCCCGGAGATTACAGCCGCCATGCAGAACCGCTGGCGCCGGACGCCCGGCAGGAGGCAGGTACAAAAGATATACCGTATGAACAGGAGTCCGGCGGCGTGACCGTTACCGTCTCGGAATACTACGCGGACAGCGTGTCCTTGTATCTGGCGGTAAAAATTGAGCCGAAAAACGGATTCCCGGAGGAGATGATGCGGGAGACAAAGGCAGATACGCAGGAATACCGCAGTCTGCAGCTGGAGTCCCGGGCTGTGATGGATCTGTCGGCGGCCGGTCTTGGAAAAATATCTTTTGAACCGGCCATGGGCTGTCGGGCTGTGGATCTGGTCGAGGGGAATTTTGTGAATGACCATTGTTTTGAGGGAATCGTCAGAATCGCGCTTGAGGATGTCAAGGGCTGCGACGAAAATGGGGATATGGTGGAAATATCTCAGCTGCCAGAGCATTTTATCTATGATCTGCGGATCAACGGGATCTACGTCACCCGGTCTGTGACAGACGAGGTGATCAAATTGGAGGGAGACTGGGCGTTTTCTCTGGATGTGACCCCGGATGATTCCGAAACCGTCGTAAAGGAAGTGGGGCTTGTTGGCGAGTGCGGCGTAGGCATTGCTTCCGTTACGAAGTCCAGATATGACCTGTTTGCAAAATTGATTCTGCCTGAGGACGCCGAAGAAGGAGATTACACGGTGGTTGTGACGGACGAAAAAGGAAATTTGCTGCAGGGACGTTATGGTTACGGGGATATCTACAATGTGTATCAGAAGGACATTGGCAAGGTGACAGTGGCCGTGTGCGATTATCTGACATGGGCGGATCACCGCAGCGACGCGGCATATCTGCTGTCCCACGCCCTGCTGAAGACAGAAGTGGATTTTGAAAAATAGCGCCGCAAATCCGGAAACAGATGAAAATCCGGAATATGAAAAAAAGATGTTTTGCCCTTGGCAAAATGTCTTTTTTTCTGTATCATAGGATTGAAAACCATATCCGGCAGAACGTATCGTTGTTTTGAAAGGGTATGCGCTTAGGAGTGTGAAACGATGAGAGTAGGTTTGGGATATGACGTACACCGGCTTACGGAAAACAGGAATCTGATCCTTGGAGGTGTACAGATCCCTTTTGAAAAAGGACTTTTGGGGCATTCCGATGCGGACGTGCTGATCCACGCGGTCATGGACGCCCTTCTGGGCGCGGCGGGCCTTGGTGATATTGGCCTGCATTTTCCCGATACGGACCAGCAGTATCAAGGGATTTCCAGCATGAAGCTGCTTTCCCGTGTGGGGGATCTGCTGGAGAATGCAGGGTATTATATTGAAAATATTGACGCTACGGTGATCGCGCAGCGTCCGAAACTGCGCCCCTTTATTGCGCAGATGGAAGAGAATATGGCTGCCGCTTTAAAGATCGATCCGTCGCTGGTAAACGTGAAGGCCACCACGGAGGAAGGCCTTGGGTTTACCGGATCGGAAGAAGGAATCAGCGCGCAAGCGATCTGCGCATTGTCCCCGGTATTTGTGCCGGACAGGCAGGAAACGGTCTGCGCAGGCTGTCAGGGCTGTCCGCGGAGGTAGCCGCCTGCGGCGAAAAACAGTTTGTCTGAGTTGTGGGCGAAAGCGTTGGTGCGGCCTTTTGTCGAAGTAGCCGCCTGCCGCGAAAAACAGTTTGTCTGAGTTGTGGGTGAAGGCGTTGGTGCGGCCTTTTGTCGGGGTAGCCGCCTGTGGCGAAAAACAGTTTGTCTGAAGCAATGCGCGCATCTGTTTTGCGCGGGAGTGGGAGTATATGTTCCTCGCAGGATCAGGAGTATCAGAATACTATGAATGAAAACAGAAACATAGAAAAAGACCGGCATGATCCGCCGGTTGAAAAAATTGAAAACAGGACCTGTAAGCCGGAAATACTGCCGCCCGGTAAACACGGGGAGTCCCGCCGCCTCTGGGAGGAAGTGTTTCCTGAGGACTGCAGGGAATTTCTGGACGTCTATTATGAGAAAAAGGGCCGCAGAAATCAGATCACGGTTTTTCGCGACGGACAGGGCAGTATCTGTTCCATGATCCACTGGAATCCGGTGGAGTTATCCTTTTACGGACACCGGATCACCGCGGATTATCTGGTGGCGGTGGCCACCCGGGAGGATATGCGCCGGAAGGGCCTGATGGCGGCGCTGAT
>CANQQN010000137.1 GCA_947625995.1 uncultured Lachnospiraceae bacterium | reverse complement strand
TTTTGCCCGGTTGGCGTTTTCCGCCCGCTCCTGAGCAGCCACAGCAGCCTCATTGGCATGGGCCAGCGCACGGGTGTGATGCTGTAGATTGATATAGTAAGCCAGAAACAGGACAGAAATGGATATGAGGATGATTATCAACACGATCATGGCGTTCCTGTTCAGTTGATTCGTCTGCGCGGTCACCATTTGATCGATCACATCGTAAGGGATCTCCAGAAGCATGAGCCAGTCGGTCCCTTCTATCGGAGCATAGTACATACATTGAAGATAGCCGCCGGCTTGAAAGATTGTCATGCCTTGCGACCGTGTGGCAAAATCGTCCCGCACCTGCTTCAGAGAATAGCCATCGCTGAAGGATGCGTA
This sequence comes from uncultured Lachnospiraceae bacterium, assembly GCA_947625995.1. Taxonomy (GTDB): domain Bacteria; phylum Bacillota; class Clostridia; order Lachnospirales; family Lachnospiraceae; genus CANQUC01. The sequence continues at coordinate 4,769 of CANQQN010000137.1, read as the reverse complement.
AGATTCCAGCTTGGAGAGAATATTTGTGCCCAACGGAAGATCGCTGTTGAACGTGTTGTGGATGACAAAGCTCCCCTCCTGCGTGACGATGCTGGCGTAGGTCTGAGCCTCGGGGTTCTGAAGGGCCATACGGGAACTAAAGGACTCACTGGTCAGACCTGCCATTATGGCAACGAAGGTTTTGTCCCCGAAAGCGATCGGGTCAATGGTGACGCCCATTGTGATCATATTTTCATTGAGCAGCGCCTCGCTGTACGAGATCTGATCGCTCTCTCCCTGAAGCAGATCGGCCAGAAAGCTGAGCCGGGAAGCGGCGGGCCGGACGCCTTCGGTGCAGTAATAGAGCCCGTCCTCATCCAGAAAGGCCAGAAACTGGAAGTCGTTGTACTCCTCCGCTTCCGCAAGGAAGGCGGCCAAAGCGTCCTGATCCGCCAGATCCTCGTTATTCACGCTGCCTGCTATGGTATGCAGGGCAGCAAACCGGGCGCTTAAACCGGTGTCGAAATGGCTGCCGATCTGGGCGGTCATCTCCCGAAGATACATCCGATTCATTTCTGCCCCGGAAGACAGCGTGATCTGAGCGGAAGACCGGATAAGCCAGAAAAAACATCCGGCGCAAATGGCAAAAATGAAAGCGGTCAGCAGCAGATATAACAGCCGGGATCCCTTTTTCTCAGTCATCTCCGATCACCTCCTTGATGCGTCCCTCCGTTTTGGCAAGAATGGCCTCGCCGTTGTGGGACTGAAAATAAAGCTGAAGGGCGTCCCCGAAGGTCTTGCCCGTCTCCTTCACCAGAGTGACTCCCTCCGCCTTGGGAGCCGTATCGCTGTAAACATTGAGCATGGTAAAACCGTCGCCGTTGTTGTCCAGATAACCGTCCGCCCCGCACATATAGGAGGTAACCGCGATGGTGTAGGTTCGGGACTCGTCAAAAGGAGAACCGTCCGGAAAAGTAATATCCAATAGCTCCGCCGGACTGTCCCCCGCAGGGGCGCGGTAAGAGTAGCACAGGCCGGACACATTCAGGAACCTGCCTCCGGGGATACCATTCTCCTGAACAATACGGGTCAGGCCATTTTCCAGCATGTCCCGGACTACGGAACCCTTAACCTCCAGCACCACAATGGTGTTATCGTACGGACATACCACGTCCAGATCGCTGCCAAAGACATTGCCCTCATAAAGACTGCCCCGGATAGAACCTCCATTGGCGAAAGCCAGATCCACCCCGGTCATTTCCCGGATGGCGTCGACAACCAGATTGCCGATGGCCGTCTCCTCCCGGCGGACATTGTAATTTTCGTAGATCATATCACCCGCCACTACGCCGATAAGGGTCTGGTCATACTCTATGTCCTTGTCGCCTTCCAGAAAGAAACGATCCACATTGGACAGGGCGTCCTTCAGGTCGATTTCACCGTTTAGCACAGACACCATGCTGCGGCCAAAGTACTGGAGCAGCTTGGCGGGAAACTGAATATTGTACACATAGCCTCCCGACACGCAGTCCGCCAGACCCCCGGGAATCTCACTGGGGACGGGAACATTCGCGGCCAGATAGGACTGGGCCGCACCGCTGTCCTGAATAAAGGCGGCCTGCCCCTCCGGAGTGGACAACAGATCCAGAACCCGTTTGGCAGCACTCAAAACATCTTCTCTGCCCGATTCAGCCAAAGTGGCATTCAGGCCCAGAAACGCGGCCGGAGCGGCAATGGTCCAAGGATGATTGTTCTCTTCGCTAAGGAAAGGGAGCATGGCAAATTCATATTGATCGCTGTCGGCATTCAGCATGTCCAAAAAGTGGACAGAGCCGTAAGAAAGCAGCAATGTGCCGTTTTGCATCCGTTCCAGAACGGGGGTCATGTTCCCCCGGTTATTGTACAGGTGGGCGGGATCGAGATAACCCTTTTCCACCATAGTAGAAAACAGGTTAAGACAATCGGTCATGCCGTCAGAGAAAGTATCCTCCCGTCTGGTGAGGCGCTCCCGCCAGATGACTCCTTCAGACCGACCCAGAAAGTCGGGAACCTGCGCGCCAATGAAATAGGAAGATATGTGGGTCATGTCGGTAGACTCTAAGGCGAACATGACGCCATCGCTTCCCATACCCAATCCACGGGCCGCCGCCGCGTCCAGCATAGACAGCAGCGCGCCGGTGGACGCGGGGGCTTCGGTCACACCGGCCTGCGCAGCCAGCGTGGCATTGTATATGTAACCGTAATATTGCCCGGGCAGGGGCAGGAACAGCGTTTTTCCGTCACTAAGCAGGCTCTGGGATATACTGCCCTGATAAGCGGAGGCAAACTTCTGCGCGCTCAGATCCAGCGCATAACGTTTCACGTCCCCGGTGGGCATGGTGGTAGTAATGATGTCGGAGCCGTGCCCGGTACGCAGACGGCGCTCGCTCTCCCCGTCAATGGTTGCCACAGCGTTGCGTTCGATCTGGAGGTCGATATCGGGATACGTCTTCTCCACCAGCGCCTCAAAGTTGGGCAGATCAAGGAAATACAACATGGTGACCGGTGTTTGTGTCCCGGCAGGACTCTCGGTCTCTGCCGGATCGGGCTCCTCTGCCGAACCGCAGCCTGCCAGTTGAAAAGCCAGCAGGCAGGCCAGGATCAGACTGACAGATCTTTTTCTCATATTCCATACACCCTTAAAATACGGAGCCACAAAGGACACAAAAGATTTTGCCTCCCTGATCATACAACTCATCAGCTTTTTCCGATCCATGCCAGTCCTCCCTTACAATGAATGCCGGTTTGTCATGCGGTTGTCCCGCCAGTATATTCTATTATATACCTGAATCATGAAGAAATCTACCGTGGATTAAGGTTATTGTAATTTCTTAATCTCAAACACTCACAGTCATCAAAATACGATTCGTTTCAAACATTGCGCGTTTTACAAGCCTACGCAATCCAACTGGAAAATTTTCATACATTTAAAGAATGGTAAGCTTTCATAATTTATCTGATGTAAGAATAACTTTTGATAATATTACAGCCTTGGTATCACTTAATAATTTTGGTAAGTCCAATGTACTTTCTGGCATTGATTTTGGCTTGACTTATATGAAAGCACCTATTGACGACAAAATGAATATGATGGCAAATTCTAATCTTATTCCAATTAACCAGAGTATGCGGGGAAGAAATTATACATTTGAGGTGGAAGTGTTAACAGAGCATGATGGGCAGGAGTATCGAGTAAAATATGGTTATGAGTTTGAATGGAAATGTGATGCAGATACTGTTCCCGAAATTGTTCAGGAGTATTTAAAAATAAAACCTGATGAGAAGGGGCAGAAATATACGCAGGTTATTCATAGAACGAAAGAGGTAGCATTGTATAAGAGTTCTGAAACAGGAAGATGTTCCTCAAAAATTCAGGTTGATCCGTCTGAATTGGTTGTAAATAAGCTTAGAGCTTATGACAACCTCTACTATGCAGAAATAATTAAGAAACTCAACAGAATGAAAATGTATATGGAAAACAATCTGGATGCAAAGAGTTTCTATCGGCCAGATCCGATCATTCGGAAGGGTTTTGAAAATGAGATGATAAATGCCGATAATCTGCCACGCATTATCTTTAATTTAAAAAAGCAGAATCCGGATAAGTTTGAATTGCTGAAAGATGTTTATTTTCAGTTGTTTCCAGATATAGAAGATGTGATTGTAAAAGATATCAAAATCAATGCGCCGGAAAACGAGCAGTTCCCAGAAGATGTACCATTCATATTAACAGATGCCGTTCAATATTTATTTGTAAAGGATAAAAACTTGGTGAAGCCAATTGACTTTTCAATGATGTCAGATGGAGCAAAGAGAGTATTTATGATACTGACAAAGATCATCGTATCTAATGTCAGCAATATTTCATTAATAGCGATTGAAGAGCCGGAGAATTCTGTGCACCCCGGGCTTTTCCGAGCATATATACAAATCATCAGCCAGCTGTTAGATGATTGTAAGATTATTATTACGAGTCATTCACCGTACATTATCAGCTATTTGAATCCATCTTGGATTCATGTCGGTATAAATAGAAAAGCAGGTGTGGCTGAGTTCTTTACATTTAAAAAGTCAGGTCAGAAACGGCTGGAGAATGATGCAGCAGGTTTTAATATGAGTATGGGAGACTATCTATTTTCAATGCTAGCAGATTCAGAGAGTAATATAAGCGATTATTTGGAGTGTGATGCTGATGAATAAATGCCTTGCACTTTTTGTAGAAGGTGATACGGAAGTTGAATTTTACAAACAGATAATTGCCAATGCCAGGAAACTACACCCCGCAGGAAAATTCGATACAAATATTGAATATAAAAATGTTAAGGGTATAGGCGGCTTTAAAAATATTGCTCTTAGAAAATTTATAAAAGAAATTAAACCAAAATATAAGGATGATTGTGAATTTACAATCGTGCTATGCAGTGATACCGATGTATTTGAGTTTGCTTCTAAGCCGCCGATAAAGTGGGAGGAAGTAAAGAAAGAGCTTATCGCTAGCGGGGCAAAAAGCATTATACATATACAGGCAAAGAGGTCAATTGAAGATTGGTTTTTATATGATCTTGAGGGAATCATCGGATTCTTGAGATTGGGCAAAAATACAAAAATATCCGGGAAAAATGGATATGATAAGCTCCAACGTTTGTACAAGCAAGCCAATAAAGTTTATTATAAAGGGATCCAAAGTAATGGCATGATAGAACGTTTGAATATCGAAAAGATTGCAGATGCCGTGAAAGATCAGTTAAATC
>CANQQN010000136.1 GCA_947625995.1 uncultured Lachnospiraceae bacterium | reverse complement strand
ACTTACCCGGAAGATCACAGAAGATGTTTATATGACCTTCGGCATTGTCCTGACAGTTGGAATCTATGCTTCCAATACCGTAGGCGGGGTCTTTGCCGGGATGAAACGTGCTTTAGCTGATCTCATTCAGGAATATCCGGAAATTCTGCAAATGCACGGTTTTTACGTGGATACAGAGAAAATGCTGGTATCTTTTGACCTGATCATTGATTTTAAAGCGGAAAACAAGGAAGAGATTGAGAACGACGTTATAAGGCGCATGAAGGAACGTTTTGGGGAATATGAATTCATTGTGGTCTTAGACACCGACGTCAGCGATTAACAAATACATAGAAAAGGTTGATTTGCAATAGAAAAATAGTGGCACATGGAAAAAGAGGACGCTTACCGGAGAGTATTTTGTAAGGGGACAGATCAAAATGAAAATTGCAGTCAAATATTTTACACGGAGCGGAAATACGAAAAAGCCGACGGAAGCCATCGCGTCCGCTGTTGGCGTTAAAGCGTAACTTGTATCGACGCCGCTGGGTGAAAATGTTTCCAAAAACATTCCGACGTGTAACAGTAAAACCTCCAAACCGGGTAAGTTTATCTTACATCAGTTTGGAGGTTTACATAATCTTTGAGACAGAACCCTCGAATCGTGCGATTACTGTCAGAGGCCTGTAAGCAGCAGCTATTTACTGTATTTTTTCCAGACCGACTACATGCTTCAAGACCTTAAGCGCGTCGTCCACATCGACCTTTCCGTTTTTGTCTACGTCTGCGGCAGCCTCAATGAAAGCATCCTGCTCGATCTTTACAACACTCTTTAAGATCGCAAGGGCGTCGTCTGTGTTGATCGTTCCGTTACCGTCTGTATCACCCATCACAACGTTTACCACAGTTGTGGTTGTTGTCATGGTTGTAGATGTAGAAGTCACAATGCCTGTACCTTCTGCAAATGCCGGAATTGCAGCTACTGCAATCACAAGTGCTGTAGCTAAAATTGTTTGAAGTTTTTTCCTCATTGTTTTCTTCTTCCTTTCTTTCTTTGTATCTATTGCTAACCAAACATTTCCTTTAAAAGTGTTTGGAAATAGCCTTGATTAAATTGGTACGGCGTAATACCATAACGGTCTGCCCGCAAAAGAAAAATAAATGCACCGAATCCGATAGCAAGCGTTCCGATCACAGCCATACGGCTTTGAAACCGGTCTTTCTGAAATAGATTCAGCAATTGGGCGCCAATCCTGATGTTATAAACCGTAAGGTACAGCGACATTCTTTCAATGATGTAATGTCTGGTGGTCATCAATGCCAGAAACGCTCCCAGACACATAACGGGAAGCAGTCGTTTATTTTCTTCGTCCTGCGCCAGCCATTGCTTATGCATGATCAGCAGCAGGATCCAGATCAAAAGCTGAAAATACACAGAAAACACATGATTCTTCGTCATAAAAAAGGAATCCAGATATCCTTTGTATTTTTCAAATGGCCCCACTAACGCATACTTTAAGATAAAGTCACAGCCTGCATAAATGACAATGGCAGATATCACTGCGCCTATCTGAAGCTTCCTGTTGGTAAAATCCAGATAGGAAAAGGCCAGCGCAACAAGCAGGATCAGGGCCGATGAGTGGAAAGCCGCGGCCAAAAACGTAAGCAGGATACAACACAGCGGTTTTCGCCTTTTTATCATTTCTATTGCAAAGAGACCGATCACCATCGCCATGCTCTGCCTCATGAAACAAAGGGACACTGCGAAGTAATCCAATGCGATATAAAGAAAGAGACTGCTCCATTTCACTTCTGCATACCGGTAGATATAAACGAGCAGAAGCCCATAGAGAATGCCATAATAGACAAACAAGTATAGGATCACATTGTTGGTCAGAAGCGTCATTCCCTTATTAAACAGCACAAATCCGATCTCTTCCCGACGTGCCGCAAGCTCCGCCCATGTATGCAGCCCGGATATTTCATAGAAAGTGTTGAAATACTGGTTGTAATCATAGCCGACGCCCCACCGGAGCGCGGCGATCAGACTAAGCTGCAGCCATGCGTAAAGAAAACTGCAGATTCTTACAGAACGCATTTTATTGAAATGCTCTGCGATCATAAAAAGGATCGTAATCGATACAAAATTAGCTATGTAAACCAACATTTTTTTCTCTTTGCTTTATATAAGAACCTCCTGCTCAACATGCCACCCGCTATTCTATAACTATTTGTAAAAAAAATCAACTTTTTTTAAAAAGTTTTTTTCTTTTCCCATTGTTTCCCTGTTTCTGATGCCGCAAGAATCCTTTTAAAATAGTGCAGCAGCGGTCTGGTAAGCGCCTTCCTTATCCATAATTCAAAAGAATAAACCGCCTACGCGTGGTCAAACAGAATCGTAGAGCAGTACCGCTCCCCGGTATCCGGTGCCAGACACACCACGTTTTTACCTTTGCCAAGCTTTTGGGCAAGCTGCAGGGCGCCCCACACGTTGGTGCCGGCGGAAATACCTGCAAGAATGCCTTCCTCCCGGGCAAGACAGCGGGCAGTTTCAAGGGCCTGATCGTCGTTGACGATGATGATCTCATCATAAATGCTCGTATCAAAATTGGCGGGAACGAAGCCGTCGCCGATTCCTTGCTGGAAATGACTTCCGATAGGGCCTCCCAGCAGGGCGGGGGCGTTTGCCACCTCCAGAACCGCGATATGTACGCCGGGATTAGCCTCCCGCAGCGCTCGGCCGATGCCGGTAATGGTGCCGCCGCTGCCGTAACCGGAGCAGAAGCCGTCGATGGTCAAATCGTCCATCTGCCGAATGATCTCCCGGGCAGTTTTTTCATAATGGACGGCGGGGTTGTCGGGATTTTCAAATTGCTGGGGAACATAGACCTTCGGATCTTTTCTCTGCAGATCAAGAGCGTATTGCAGGCAGTCCTCCACAGCCTTTCCGATATCGCCGTCATCGTGGATCAGCACCACCTCTGCGCCATATTGGGATACGAGCATCCTGCGTTCCATGCTGACGGAATCCGGCATCACGATTTTCACTTTATAGCCTTTTACTGCGCCTACAAGAGCAAGGCCGATGCCCTGATTGCCGCTGGTGGGCTCGCAGATTACAGAGTCGGGATGCAGCTTGCCTGCCCGTTCCGCGGCTTCGATCATATTTAAGGCAGTACGAGTTTTCACGGAACCGCCGATATTGACGGCCTCATATTTTACAAAAACATCAGCGTCTTCGGAACCGGTTAATCGGTTCAGCTTGATGAGCGGGGTGTTGCCTACCGCTTCCAGAATATTGTTGCAATACATGGATTCGCAGCCTCCTGCATGAATGTAATAGTATTCTATAAAAGACATACGCAGGATAGTATAGCACATTTCCCGAAAAAAGAATAGTTTTTGTTGAAAAACCACATCAGGACGCAGGAGAGGCCCTTTCCCTGCTGACTGCCTGCGAGATCTTCGGCGCCGGCGCTGCCATGATCATACTGACCGCCGCGCGCAGCGCCACGGAAAAAGCAAATTAAAAAATTCTCACAATTTTTATTGATTTTATTTTCCAATGTTGTATAATAACCTAATAGAAAGTGGGATAATTTCCCTCTTTTGGAAGGGATGGACCTGCCCGTATGACAGGCGAGTTACCCCACATTACAATTTAAAGAAAAGAGGTTAAAAGATGGCAGAGATTAACTTGAGCAAGTATGGTATTACAGGAACCACCGAAGTTGTTTACAATCCTTCTTTTGAAATGTTATTTGAAGAAGAGACAAAGCCCGGCCTTGAGGGATATGAAAAAGGACAGGTGAGCGAGCTTGGTGCCGTCAATGTTATGACGGGTATCTACACAGGCCGTTCCCCCAAAGACAAATTTATCGTCATGGATGAGAATTCCAAGGACACGGTATGGTGGACCACAGACGCTTATAAGAACGACAATCATCCCGCCACAGAGGAGACATGGAAGGCAGTGAAGGATCTTGCGATCAAAGAGCTTTCCAACAAGAGACTGTTTGTTATGGATGCTTTCTGCGGCACCAACAAAGATACCCGCATGGCGATCCGTTTCATCGTTGAGGTTGCATGGCAGGCACACTTTGTAAAGAATATGTTCATCCAGCCTACAGAGGAAGAACTGAAGGATTTTGAGCCTGATTTCGTTGTTTACAACGCTTCCAAGGCAAAGGTTGAGAATTATAAGGAGCTTGGCCTTAATTCTGAGACCGCGGTTGTATTCAACATCTCCAGCCGTGAGCAGGTGATCCTGAACACATGGTACGGCGGCGAGATGAAGAAGGGTATGTTCTCTATGATGAACTACTACCTGCCGCTGAAGGGCATCGCTTCCATGCACTGCTCCGCAAATACAGACATGAACGGTGAGAATACAGCGATCTTCTTCGGCCTTTCCGGTACAGGTAAGACCACATTGTCTACAGATCCCAAGCGTCTGCTGATCGGAGACGACGAGCACGGCTGGGATGACAATGGTGTATTCAATTTTGAAGGCGGCTGCTACGCGAAGGTTATCAATCTTGACAAAGAATCGGAGCCCGATATTTATAACGCCATTAAGCGCAACGCGCTCCTTGAGAACGTGACGCTGGATGAGAATGGCAAGATCGACTTCAATGATAAGAGCGTGACTGAAAATACCCGTGTATCTTATCCCATCAATCATATTGAGAAGATCGTACGTCCCGTATCTGCGGCTCCCGCAGCAAAGAACGTGATCTTCCTGTCAGCAGATGCGTTCGGCGTACTTCCTCCGGTATCAGTGCTGACCCCGGAGCAGACCCAGTACTACTTCCTTTCAGGCTTTACCGCAAAGCTTGCAGGTACAGAGCGCGGCATCACAGAGCCTACACCTACCTTCTCCGCATGTTTTGGACAGGCGTTTCTGGAACTGCATCCGACCAAGTATGCGGAAGAGCTTGTGAAGAGAATGGAAAAGAGCGGCGCCAAGGCTTATCTGGTAAATACAGGCTGGAACGGCACAGGTAAGCGTATCTCCATCAAGGATACCCGTGGTATCATCGACGCGATCTTAAACGGAGACATTCTGAACGCGCCCACTAAGAAGATCCCCTACTTCAATTTTGAAGTACCTACCGAATTGAAGGGTGTGGATACAGGTATTCTCGATCCTCGGGACACCTATGCGGATGCTTCCGAGTGGGAGGCAAAGGCAAAGGATCTTG
>CANQQN010000135.1 GCA_947625995.1 uncultured Lachnospiraceae bacterium | reverse complement strand
ACGGCACCCAGTACAGAACCCAGCACAGAGCCCAGTACAGCACCTAGTACAGAGCCCAGCACAGCACCTAGTACAGCGCCCAGCACGGAACCTAGTACGGAGCCCAGCACAGAACCTAGCACGGCTCCCTCTGAGGAACCTGTGATGTATGGGGATGTAGATGGCAACGGGAAGATCACTTCCGATGATGCACTGGCAGTATTGAAGCATATTGTGAAGCTGAAAACACTGATGCCGGAAGAGGAAAAAACAGCGGATGTGGACGGAAACAAAGAGATCACAGCGGATGATGCTTTGTGTATCCTGAAGAAGATCGTGAAGGTGATAGAGGTTTTCCCTGTAGAAGAGAAAAAGTAACGAAAAATATAGCAAGCTATATGGTTCAGAGTGAAAACAAGGACTGTCGCGGTTGTGCGGCAGCCCTTGTTTTTCTTTTTGCGCTGTGTTATTCTATGTGTACGCGAAAACTGCCTTTGCGTTTTTAGATTTGTTTTGTAATGGAGGATAAGGAATGTCAAGGATCATACTTGCGTCTGCTTCGCCAAGAAGAAAAGAATTGCTGGAACAGATAGGAATCGTATTTGAAATTCAGCCGGCCAAGGGAGAAGAAACGATCACCGCCGTTGCCCCCGATGAGGTGGTAAGGGAGTTGGCTTGCCAGAAGGCTTCGGAAATCTTTGACCGGGTAAAGGAGCCGGCGGTGGTCATTGGCGCGGATACTATCGTGGCTATGGATCGTCAGATCCTTGGAAAACCTGAAAACGAGGAGGACGCTTTCAGGATGCTGCGTCTGCTGCAGGGAAACACCCATTCTGTATATACCGGGGTTTGCGTGATGTCAAAGGGAGTGCCTGAAAAAAAGATCACATTTTATGAACAGACAAAAGTAACCATGTTTCCCATGTCAGAAAGGGAGATACGGGATTATGTGGCTTCCGGGGAACCCATGGACAAGGCGGGCGCGTACGGAATACAGGGATCCTGCGCGGCGTTTATCAAAGAAATCCATGGCGATTACAATAATGTGGTGGGACTGCCCATTGCCAGATTGTATCAGGAATGCAAAAATCAGGGGATAGCCCTCAGGTGAACAACAGAAGGGAGAAAACAGAGCATGATCAAATTGATCGCAACCGACATTGACGGAACGCTTCTGGTAGAAGGAACCAATGAGTTAAATCCGGAGATCTATGACGTGATCAAAAGGCTGAAAGCAAAAGGCGTGCGGTTCGCGGCGGCCAGCGGGCGGCAGTATTCCAGCATCCGAAAGCTTTTTGAACCGGTAAAGGACGACACGATCTTTGTGGCGGAGAACGGTTCTTATGTGGTGTACAGAGATGAGCCTCTGCAGCAGGTGATCATGAACAGGGAAAAGGTGGAGGCTCTTGTGCGGGAGATCCGCGCCCTTCCCGGATGCGAACTGACCATTGCCGCTTTTGAGTATATGTATGTGGAAACGAAGGATGCGCAGTTTATTGACTGGCTTGTAAACGGCTACCGCAATGATCTGAAATTTGTGGACGATGTGCTGGCGGAAGATATCAAGATCAACAAGGTCTCCATTTACAAGCGTAGCGGCGTAGAGGATATTGCAGATCAGGTCATCGCACGGTGGAAAGACACGTTCAAATCTGTGGTTGCCGGCGATGTGTGGATTGATTTTATGGATTATCGTGCAGATAAGGGCATTGCGCTCAGAATGCTCCAGAGGATGCTGCATATTCATAGAGACGAGACCATGGCGTTCGGAGACAATTGCAACGATCTGGGTATGCTCGCGGCGGCAGGCGACAGCTATGCCATTGGCAATGCAAGAGAAGAAGTGAAGGCAGCTGCAGAACATATTGCAGATACCAACGTGAATGACGGCGTATTAAAAGAAATGAAAAAATTGCTGGCGCAGTATGAAAAGTGATGCCTTATGACACAAAAACAGAAAAATTTGTGAATATTTGATGAATTATTAGCACTCAATTTAAAAGAGTGCTAATTTTTTCTTGACTTTTAAAAAAGTAGGTATTAAGATAGAGAAAAACAAGATCAACAAAGGAGTGTTTTATATGGCTGAAAAACATGGAAGCTTATCCATTAACAGCGAAAATATTTTCCCTATTATCAAGAAATGGCTGTACAGTGATCAGGATATTTTTGTGAGAGAACTGATCTCAAACGGCTGCGACGCCATTACCAAGCTGAAGAAACTGGAGGTCATGGGGGAGTATCCCCTGCCTGAGGATCACAAATTCAAAGTACAGGTAACGGTCAATCCGGAGGAAAAGACGCTGAAATTTACCGATAACGGCATCGGTATGACGGCTGACGAGGTAGAAGAATACATTACCCAGATCGCGTTTTCCGGGGCAACTGATTTTCTGGAAAAATACAAGGACAAGACCAATGAAGACCAGATCATCGGCCACTTCGGTCTTGGCTTTTATTCTGCATTTATGGTTGCGGATGAGGTGCATATCGATACGCTTTCCTATCAGGAAGGCGCGGCCCCTGTACATTGGGAGTGCGACGGCGGCACGGAATATTCTATGACCGAGGGCACAAAGGACACGGTGGGCACCACAGTTACCCTTCACGTAAGCGAGGAGTGCACACAGTACTGCAATGAATACCGGATGCGCGAAATACTGGAAAAATACTGTTCCTTTATGCCTACAGAGATCTACCTGAGCAAGGAAAACGCGGAGCCGGAGTATGAGACCATCGATCCTGAGGATAAGCTGGATACCGACACAGTGGTGGAGACCATCGTGGAAGAAGCGAAGACTGAGGAGAAGGAAAACGAAAACGGGGAAAAGGAGGTCGTGGAAGTATCTCCTGCCAAAGAAAAGTTAAAGATCGTAAAGCGGCCCGTGCCCATCAACGATGTGCATCCTCTTTGGACAAAGCATCCCAACGATTGTACTGAGGAAGAGTACAAGGAATTTTACAGAAAGGTGTTCATGGACTTCAAGGAGCCTCTTTTCTGGATCCATCTGAATATGGACTATCCTTTCAATCTGAAGGGAATCTTGTATTTCCCTAAGATCAATACGGAATATGACAGCATTGAAGGCACCATCAAGCTCTACAACAATCAAGTGTTCATTGCGGATAATATCAAAGAGGTCATTCCGGAATTTCTGATGCTGTTAAAGGGCGTCATCGATTGCCCGGACCTGCCCCTGAACGTATCAAGGAGCGCGCTGCAAAACGACGGCTTTGTAAAGAAGATCTCCGATTATATCACCAAGAAGGTGGCGGACAAGCTTTCCGGTATGTGCAAGACGGACAAGGAAAATTATGAAAAATACTGGGACGATATTTCACCCTTTATCAAGTTCGGCTGTCTGAAGGACGATAAGTTTGAGGAGAGGATGAACGATTATATCCTGTTCAAGAATCTGGAGGACCGATATCTGACATTGCCCGAATGCCTGAAGCCGCAGGATGGTACTTCCGGTGACGGGAAGGAGGTCTCTGATGAAAAGGATGCGTCCGCGGAAAAAAATGAGGATGCAGCCGTGGACACAGAAAAGACAGGGGAAAATGACGGATCATCCGATGAAAAGAAGGAGCCGGAGAAAAAGATCATTTATTATGTGACGGATCCCGTACAGCAGTCACAGTACATGCAGATGTTTAAGGATCAGGGCATGGACGCGGTACTGCTCACCCACAATATCGATGCTGCCTTTATTTCCCAACTGGAGCAGAAAAACGAAGGCGTTCGATTCCAGCGCATAGACGCGGATCTGACAGAATCCTTCAAGGAGGAAACAGACGCGGATTCTCTGAAGGAGAAAGCGGAGAACCTGACGAAGCTGTTCCGGGACGTACTTGGAAAGGCGGATCTGGATGTGAAGGTAGAGGCGCTGAAGAATGAGAAGATCTCTTCTATGATCACGCTTTCGGAGGAGTCCCGCCGTATGCAGGAAATGATGAAGATGTACAATATGTACGGCATGAATTCCGATATGTTCCCCGATAAGGAGACGCTGGTATTAAATGCAAATCATCCGCTTGTAAAATATATTTTTGAGCACAATACTTCAGAGCATGTGCCCATGATGTGCAAACAACTATATGATCTTGCCATGATCAGCAACAAGCCCCTGCCGGCGGAAGCCATGAGCGAGTTTATCAGCCGAAGCAACGAGATCATGATGCTTTTGGCAAAATAAGTCTATTAGACAACACCTCCCGCATAAAATGAAGCAAGATGCAGCGGAGGTACTGTATGAGAGCAAAATGGACGTTGTTGACACTCGCGTGCCTGTTTTTGGTGGCGACGGCCATCGGCGTACCCACGGCGCTGTTCGTGAATGCCACGGCCGCGAAAAAACTGCCGATCTATTGCGTTGATACAGAAAAGCCCCGGGTGGCCCTCTCTTTTGACGCCGCATGGGGGAATGAAGATACACAGGAAATTTTAAAGATCCTGAAAAAGCATCAGGTGCATGTGACGTTCTTTATGACAGGCGGCTGGGTGGAAGAATACCCGGATGATGTGAAGGCCATCGCGGAGGACGGACACGACCTTGGCAACCACAGTGAAAACCACAAGCATATGAGCGAACTGTCGGCTGCGCAGTGTACGGAAGAGATCATGAAGGTGCACGAAAAGGTGAAAGCCCTTACGGGAAAGGATATGACGCTGTTTCGGCCTCCCTACGGAGATTATAATTCTACGTTGATCGATGCCGCAAACGGCTTGGGATATCATGTGATCCAGTGGGATGTGGATTCTCTGGATTGGAAGAACAGAGGGATTCAGGATATTTTGGATACTGTGTTAAATCATAAGCATCTGGGCAACGGATCCATCATTCTCTGTCACAACGGAGCGGACTATACAAAAGATGCGCTGGATGGGTTGATCACCGGACTGCAGGACAAAGGCTATGAGCTTGTGCCTATCTCAGAACTGATCTATAAGGAAAACTATGAGATGGACCATGAGGGGCGGCAGCATGTAAAAAAGACCACAGAAGCGCCGGAAAGCGAGAGCGCGGCGCCGCAGCCGTCAAAGACGGAGCCGATCCGTTCAACCTTGGAACAAGGCACCGCCGAGACGCCGGATCCCTCACAGACGGGATCAAAAACAGATGGTTCGTCAAAAGACGCCGGGGTGAGCGCCACACAGGAGCCTGCCCTGCAGCAGACAATTTCAGATTCCGTGATCAATTTTAAGGGCGCCGGATAACCGGCG
>CANQQN010000134.1 GCA_947625995.1 uncultured Lachnospiraceae bacterium | reverse complement strand
TCCGCTTTGCGATCAAAAATAGACGCATTAACGGAATCGTCTTTTCAGAAAGTCAAAACCCTTAGCAAGTTGAAAGATATAGCGCAGTATTCGGCAGAGAGAATGGATGCGGCGAAGCTTACCAGAGACACCTATGTGGGCGTAGATAATCTTATTGCCGGAGTTGGAGGCAAACGGCCGTCAGATCACGTACCGGCCACGGGTAAAGTAACTGCCTACCATTGTAATGATATTCTATTGTCTAATATCCGTCCGTATCTGAAGAAAGCTTGGCTGGCGGATAGCGATGGCGGTAGTTCCGGCGATGTACTGGTTTTGCAGATAGACAGCGCGCTGGCTTTATCAAAATACGTTTTTCTTCATATATCTTCCGACCATTTCTTTGACTATGAAATGCAAAATATCGGAAGTAATGTAAAGATGCCACGGGCAGATAAGCGAAAAGTTTTAGATTACTTGCTCCCGCTTCCGCCGCTTGCGGAACAAGAAAAGATTGCGGCACAATTTTTGCGATATGATGAGGAAATCGCTTCTTTGAAGAGCAGTTTATCTGAATTAAAAAATCAAAAAGAAGACATTACAAAAAACCATCTTTTTTTGTAAAAGCCGGCTTCTCCTTAGGATCAGAGGATAAAAAATCAGGGAACCGCAGAAAAAATCCTTGCCAATTCTTTTTCACTGTGCTATAGTAAAGAACAAATCAAGTAAAGCATAGCCAAAGGCTGTGAAGGAGACTCTGTAAGTGAAACTTGACAGGAATTCGGCGTCACCGACTGAGAGCGCTGATGGAGGGAAGCTTACAATAGGGAACACTCCGGAGCCGGTCGCTTGAACGGACAGTAGGGCGGCCCGTTGCGCGCGTTAAGCGCAGAGAGAGGAAAAAGCACAGCTTTTTCAATGCGGGTGGTACCGCGGGATCTTACAGGAATGCAAAGTCTCGTCCCGGAATATCTTTAGGATGTTCCGGGACTTTTTCTGTATTCATTTCAGCAAAAGCAGAGGAAGCTTGTGATTCATCAGATCAAAAGGAGAGATCATTTATGAGCAATATTTACAGAGACGTTACCTTAGAACAGGTAGGTGAAGCAGATATCGGAAAGACATTGCGGGTGGCCGGCTGGGTGGAAAACATCCGCGATCATGGCGGCGTTTCCTTCATCGACCTGCGGGATATGTATGCGGTGATGCAGGTGGTGATCCGTAGGGACGGATTGCTTGCGGGTATCCGGAAGGAGCAGGCGATCTCCGTGAAGGGTGTGATCCAGAAACGGGATCAGGAAACCTACAATCCCAAGATCCCCACAGGCACCATCGAGTTGGAGGCGCAGGAGATCCACATTCTGGGTGAAGTATACGCGCAGCTTCCCTTCGAGGTGATGACCAGCAAAGAGGTCCGGGAGGATGTGCGCCTGAAATACCGCTATTTGGATCTGCGTAACCAGAAGGTGAAGGACAATATTATTTTCCGGTCAAAGGTGATCGCCTATTTGCGGGAAAAGATGACGGAGCTTGGATTTCTGGAGATCCAGACGCCGATCCTCTGCGCCTCCTCCCCGGAGGGCGCCAGAGACTACATTGTGCCTTCCCGGAAATTTAAGGGCAGATTTTATGCCCTGCCACAGGCACCCCAGCAGTACAAGCAGCTTCTGATGGTGTCGGGCTTTGACAGATATTTTCAGATCGCTCCCTGCTTCCGGGACGAGGACGCAAGGGCCGACCGCTCTCCGGGAGAGTTTTACCAACTGGATTTTGAGATGAGCTTTGCCACTCAGGAGGATGTGTTTGCCGTAGGCGAGCAGGTGCTGACGGCCGCCTTCAAAAAGTTTGCGCCGGCGGGCAGTGTGATCACGGAAGCGCCCTATCCGGTCATCAGCTACAGGCAGGCCATGCTGGAATTCGGCACTGACAAGCCGGACCTGAGAAATCCTTTGCGGATCATAGACCTGACGGACTTTTTCCAGAAATGCACCTTCAAGCCATTTATCGGCAGATGCGTCCGGGCCATCAGGGTGCACGCGGAGATGTCAAAGGGCTTTCACGAGAAGCTATTGAAGTTTGCCACGGATCTGGGCATGGGCGGTCTTGGCTATCTGGAAGTGATGGAGGACGGAAGCTTTAAAGGACCCATCGACAAATTTATCCCCGAGGAATTCAAAGAAGAATTCTGCAGTTTGGCAAAATTAGAGATTGGAGACACCATTTTCTTTATGGCAGACCGGGAAGAGCGGGCCGCGTACTATGCGGGCATGATCCGCAACGAGCTTGGCGAAAAGCTGGATCTTCTGGAGAAAAATGCGTTCCGTTTCTGCTATGTCAATGATTTCCCCATGTTTGAGCGGGATCCCCAGACCAAGCAGATTGGCTTCACCCACAATCCCTTTTCCATGCCTCAGGGCGGGCTGGAAGCGCTGGAGACCATGGATCCCCTTGACATTCTGGCGTATCAGTACGATATTGTATGCAACGGCGTAGAGTTGTCCTCCGGGGCTGTGCGAAACCACGATCTGCAGATCATGGAGAAGGCGTTCGCCATCGCAGGCTACACGAAGGAGGAATTGCAGACCAAGTTTGGCGCCCTCTATAATGCTTTCCGGTTCGGGGCGCCGCCTCATGCGGGCATGGCGCCGGGCATCGACCGGATGCTGATGCTTTTGAAGAATGAGGAGAACATCCGGGAGGTCATTGCGTATCCCATGAACGGCAACGCGCAGGATCTCATGTGCGGCGCACCGGGAGAGGTGACGGAGCAGCAGCTTCGGGAGACGCACATCAGGATCAGGGACTAGAGAGCAGAAGCGAAAGATACAGACGGACGAAAGGAGCGTCTGGACTTTGGCTGAAAACAGGCTCATTTGGAAAGGAAGGTAATTATGGCCAATATCATATCAGATGAAACCATTGAATATGTAGGCATTCTGGCCAAGCTGGAGCTTTCCGGCGAGGAAAAGGAACAGGCGAAAAAGGATATGGGCCGGATGCTTGACTATATCGACCAGTTGAATGAACTGGATACGGAAGGTGTGGAGCCCATGTCCCATGTGTTCCCGGTGCAAAATGTGTTCCGGGAGGATATCGTCACAAACGGCGACGACCATGAGGCGGTATTGGAAAATGCACCGGAGCGTCGGGAGGACAGCTACGTGGTGCCTATGACTGTGATCTAGGAGGTTCATGTGAAAAACCGTGCTGATGTGCTGATTTTTCACAGCAGGATTGGAGCGTTGCAAATCCCATTGATGGCAGATGAGAAACTGTATCCGCAGTTCTCATCGCCCCGTTGCGCAAACGCTCCGGAATGGAGAATATGATGGATATTTTAAAATATACGGCGGTGGAGCTTGGCAAAAAGATCAAAGCCGGTCAGGTGACGGCCATGCAGGCGTGTCAGGCGGCCCTTGACCGGATCGAGGAAAAGGAAAGCACGCTGAATTGTTATATTACTGTGGATAAGGAGGGCGCCCTTGCACGGGCGGCCAGCGTACAGGAGCAGATCGAGAAAGGCGCCCTTGCCGGTCCTCTGGCGGGCGTGCCGGTGGCGGTCAAGGACAACATGAATACAAAGGGAATGCGGACTACCTGCGCTTCCCATATTCTGGACAATTTTGTGCCGGCTTTTTCGGCGGAGGCGGTCTGCAATCTGGAAAAGGCCGGGGCGGTGATCTTGGGCAAGACCAATATGGACGAGTTTGCCATGGGGAGCACCACGGAGACGTCCTATTTTGGAGCCACTAGAAACCCCCACGATCCGGCCCATGTGCCCGGCGGTTCTTCCGGCGGCAGCGCGGCGGCAGTGGCGGCAGAGGAATGCTTTTTTGCGCTGGGTTCGGACACCGGCGGTTCCATCCGTCAGCCGGCTTCCTTCTGCGGCGTGGTAGGGATGAAGCCTACCTACGGCACGGTTTCCCGGTACGGACTCATTGCCTACGGCTCCAGTCTGGACCAGATCGGGCCCTTGTGCAGGGACGTGACGGACTGCGCGGCAGTGCTCTCGGTCATTGCTTCCTATGACAACAAGGACGCCACCTCCATCAAGCGGGAGGATTATGATTTTATGTCCGCCCTCACAGATGATGTGAAGGGCATGCGGATCGGGATCCCCAAAGATTATTTTGGGGACGGGCTGGATCCTGTGGTAAAAGAAACAGTGCTTGCGGCGGTGGAACTGCTGAGAGAAAAGGGCGCTTTGGTGGAGGAATTTGAACTGAGCCTTGTAGAATACGCCATTCCTGCCTATTATGTGATCGCCTGCGCGGAGGCAAGCTCCAATCTTGCCCGGTTTGACGGCGTGAAGTACGGTTACCGTGCAAAGGAATATGAGGGGCTGCACCAGATGTATAAACGCACCCGTTCTGAGGGCTTCGGCGCCGAGGTGAAGCGCCGGATCATGCTGGGCTCCTTTGTGCTCTCCAGCGGATATTATGACGCCTATTATCTGAAGGCCCTGCGGACTAAGGCGCTGATCAAAAAAGCCTTTGACAAGGCCTTTGGAGCGTATGACGTGATCATAGGCCCGGCGGCGCCCACCACAGCCCCGAAGCTTGGAGAAAGCTTGACAGATCCCATCCAGATGTATCTGGGGGATATTTATACCGTATCCGCGAATCTGGCGGGGCTTCCCGGCATCACCGTCCCCTGCGGGAAGGATGAGAAGGGGCTGCCCATCGGCATGCAGCTTCTGGGCGACTGTTTTCAGGAAAAGAAGCTGCTGCGCGCGGCCTACGCCTATGAATGCGCGGCGAAGGAAAGGAGGGAGCGGTCATGAGCAGAACATACGAGACAGTGATCGGCCTTGAGGTCCATGTGGAGCTTGCCACCAAAACAAAGATCTTTTGCGGATGCTCCACGGCCTTCGGCGGCGCGCCAAACACCCATGTGTGCCCGGTGTGCGCGGGAATGCCTGGGTCGCTTCCGGTATTGAATAAGCAGGTGGTGGAGTACGCCGTGGCCGTAGGTCTGGCTACCGGTTGTACCATTACTCAGACCTGCAAATTTGACAGAAAAAATTATTTTTACCCGGATAACCCACAAAATTATCAGATCTCCCAGTTATATCTGCCCATCTGCCGGGACGGCGGCGTTGAGATCGAGACCGAAACAGGCAAAAAGACCGTCGGTATCCACGAGATCCATATGGAGGAGGACGCGGGAAAGCTGATCCACGACGAATGGGAGGGCTGTTCGCTGGTGGATTTCAACCGCTCCGGGGTGCCGCTTATCGAGATTGTCTCCGAGCCGGATATGCGCAGTGCCGACGAGGTGATCGCCTATCTGG
>CANQQN010000133.1 GCA_947625995.1 uncultured Lachnospiraceae bacterium | reverse complement strand
TAAATGGTATTGCTCTGGGACGTGATCTTTGAGAAGATTCTGTTTACCAGCGCAGTCAGCTGATTCTTAAAGATAATGACAAGTCCGATCAAAACCACAAGGATCAAGATCACTTCTACAACGCCTACGCCTGATTCATCCCTTAAAAAATCTTTCCATCCTTTCATTCTCTTTCCTTCCTTTCTAAACTAAAATACTTCCGTCTTGCCGAAAATCCTAAAACTCTCCATTCCGGAGCGTTTGCGCGTCGGGGCGATGAAAACTGTGGATGCAGTTTTTCATCTGCCATCAATAGGATTTGGGACGCTTCAAATCCCGGTGTGAAAAATCCGCGCATCCGCGTGATTTCTCACACTACTCCTTTTTCAGGAGATCCCCATGGCCATTACGGCGGGAACGATCAATATGACGATCACAACGGCCAGCATGAGAAACATGGGCAAAAGCAGCTTCGTAGCCGCCTCCTCTCCCATGCGCTTCACCACGCTCTTCTGTTCTTCGGACGCCTGTACGCCTTCATATGTCAGAAGCTGGATAAGGCCGCTGCTGCCTTTTGTAAGATTTTGTTTCAGAAGAGCGCCAAGCTTCACATAACCGGTCAGCCTGCATCTGCGTCCGAATCTGTCATATACGTCAGTCTGTGGCATACCGCCCTGCATTTCCCTGTATGAAAGCAGCATCTCTTCATACGCATACCGGCGCTTTCCGCCTTCCTCCCTGCGGCGCACATATTCCATGGTGACCCTGCCCCACGCGTCGGAAACGGTCAGCCCGGCGCCAAGCAAAAGCGTCAGCTTGTGAATGATCCCCGGATAATCCAGCATCAATTGCCTGTCCCGGCTGCGGACTTTTCTTTCCAATTCCGCCTCTTTTCCGCTCACGGACAGAATCACGGCAAGGACAGGCAGCAGCAGAAACACAGGCCACCGAATGCCATCCTCTCCATCCTCCCGGTAGGTCACCTGCTGCCCTTGGATCTTTTGGGGCAGCGGCAAAACGGGAGCCGCGGGACGGAATCTCTCCATATCCTCGATCTGAATTCTCAGTTCCTCCAGCCTTTCCTCATTTTCAGTAAACGCTCGCGGCTTTACCAACACCTCCCATGACCGGCTGTATTCTTGCTCCTGCGCTGAGAGAACGGCTTTCAGATTGACCTTGACGCCTTCTTTTGAGACTTTATCCGTATGTACGCTGCCACTTGCTTCCAACACCTGCGGATCGTCGGACTCCCAACAGACCGTGATAAACCCGTCTTCAAGCTCCACAGGCAGCCAAAGATCCTCCGAAACGTCATTCAAAGAAGGATTTTCGCCCAAAATTTCCGCGTCAAGTTTTTCCGCCGCATTTTTTAGCTTTTGCAGCGTTTCCTCCTCTGTGTACGCCTGCTCCTGCACTGTAATGTGAAGGGTCCCCGCAGGCTGTCCCCCAATGGTCACCTGCAGATCTTTTTCACTGACGCCGCTCCCATGGGTATTTCTGGATATCTCCGTCACATTGTCCGTTTTCCGGCCGCCGCCCTGCAGGATCGCGACTGCCGCCAGCAAGAACCCAACGGCCATAATGAAAAGCGCCGTCTTCAGATTCTCCGCATAATAAGTTTCAAGGAGTCTGCCGGCAGGCTCCATAGGCTGCAGACAGCACAGTTTTTCCCGCACCTTTGCCCGCCGGCGTTTTTCTGTTTTTGTGCCCATATAGCTCCGGCAGATCCGGCGGCAGACGCCTCGCAGCGGCGATCTATGTTTTTTCAACGAAAACGCCTCCTATCATTCAATCTTTAAAAGCTTTTCCGACAGGGCATACGCGCCGCCGTATACAAGGAGGCAGATTGTCATCACGGATATTCCCGCCGCGTTCCCGTACAGTCCCTCCAAAAACCCCGGCGATGTGATCTTCACATAAAGCAATATGGCCGCCGGCACCACGTTCATGATCCTCTGTTCCAGCTTCTTTGCGCTTAAAAAAGTATCGATCTCCCTGCGGATATCTTCCTTTTCTCCGATACGGGCAGCCGTATTGGAGATCACCTCTTTGATATTTCCGCCGGTACGCTTGCACACTGCAAACACTTCTGCAAACATCTGTACATCCTCCAGATCGCTGCGCCGCGCAAAATCATACAACAAGGTCTCCACAGGCTGGTTCATTCCGATGCCGCCCACAATGTATTGGAATTCGCTGATGATCGGACGCTCCCTTCCGTAAAGATACTCCAGTTCTTTTAAAGCCTCCGAAAAAGCGTTTTCCACAGAATATCCCGCGGAAAGAGCGCCGGAAACCGCAAGAATACCGTCCCGGAATTCCCCGCTTAATTCTTTCAGACGGGTTTCTTTCTTTTTTTCTATATCCTGTTTTAGGATCAGAAACAAAGCCGGCCACAAAAACAGCAGCGCAAAAAAGGAATCATAAAACAGCCGGGCAAGGATGGCCAGTACCAGAAGCCCCTTTGCCATAATTGCCAACAATTCTTTTTTATTTAGAAAATAACGGTCATACCGGATCGGCTTCATTGGTTCCCTCCTTCAGAGAAATTCCGGCGGACTGCAGTTTTTCTCGATTTTTTAATGTGCCTGTTTTTTGCAGCGTACCATAGACCTTGGGCGCTTCTCCTTTTGGCGCATCACCTTTGAAACCGCCTGTTTCCTGAAACCGATACAGTGCGGACAACCGGATTTCGCCTTCTTCAAACCCGATAATTTCCGCGATCTCAAGAACTTTGCGGCTTTTGTCCCTGACGCGCCCAAGATGGATAATGATGTCAATGCCTGAAGCCAGTTGTCTGCGCACTGCCTCTAAGGGTATATCCATTCCCATAAGGATCATGGTCTCCAGCCTTGCAAGCATGTCTGCGGGGCTGTTGGCGTGGCCCGTGGACAGAGAACCGTCGTGGCCCGTATTGAACGCCTGCAGCATATCGATGGCCTCGCTTCCACGCACCTCCCCAACTACAATACGGTCCGGACGCATGCGCAGCGCAGAACGGATCAGATCTCGCATAGTCAGGGCATGGTTGCCCTCGCTGTCCGCCATCCGGGTTTCCAGCCGCACCAGATTCGGGAGATTTTTCAATTGTAGTTCCGCCGAGTCCTCGATCGTAATGACTCTTTCATCTTTTGGAATATAATCTGACAAGACATTAAGAAATGTAGTTTTACCGGAGCCTGTACCTCCGCTGATAAACAGATTGTAGCCGGCCATCACCAGCTTTTTCAAGAATGCGGCGCACTCCCTGTTCAAAGTGCCGAACCGCAGCAGATCCTCCATGGAGATCGGTTTATCCGGAAACCGCCGGATCGTGACCACCGGCCCGTTAAGAGCAACCGGAGCCATCACCACATTGACTCTGGATCCGTTTTCCAGCCTTGTGTCCACAATAGGCGAGGATTCATTAACCTGTCGGTTGGTCTTCCCTACGATCTGCTGGATCACATCCTCCAGCTTTCTCTTCGATACAAAGCGCTTGTGCCACTGATAGATCCTGCCTCTTTTTTCTACAAAAATATTTTCTGTGCCATTGATCATGATCTCCGTCACTTCGTTATCGTCCAATAACTCCTGCAAAATCCCCAGTCTGCGCAGGGAATTGAACAACTCCGTCCGGAGCGCGCGACGCATGGAAAGCGTCATAAAGGGAAGAATTTTTTTATCCGTCAAAAGCCCGTCGATCCGCTCCAGAACCTCCTCGTCGGAAATATCCTTGGAACGGTCGATCTGCTCCGTGACCGCTTCCTGCAGCTGTTGGAAAAAGGGCTGGCTTTCAAACTGCGGCTGCCCGCTTTTTTTCTCCGGCATGTTATTTCCCCCAGAGAAGTCTCCTTACATAATCTCCCAGTTCTCCCCATACAAGCTGTTCCACAAACTGCCCCTTTTCTCCCATGCCGCTGTGCCACGGAGGGCGGATACGGATAGTCTTTTTCAGAACCGAGGAACTTCCCATGCGCCCAAGCAGCTGCTCGTACTGTCCCAACTGAGCCGCGGACAATGTATCTTCCTCCACCGGCATATAGATGGCGCTGCATTCCTGAAGAAGGGAAAGACAGGCGGGACAACTCTCGTCAAGCTCCAGCAGTATGGTACGGTAATCCCCTGACTCCCGCAGGATCCGAAGTATCTCCGAAAATGCGGACGCGTCCGTATCATGCAGATCCGCAGGCGACTGGACGGGCAGGATATAATCCAGATTGTTGATGGTCTGTATACAGCGGGTTTTCCAGATATCCGGTTTCTTTCTTCCCTGCGCCATCAGGTAGAGCAAGTCCGAAAGATCCGCCTCCTGCTCTTTGCCCAGAAGCACCTGCAGCCCCGACAGAGAAGAAAAATTCAGGTACAGCACCGCCTGTTCCTTTGCTAAGATCTGACCCATAGACAATGCAAACAATGTCTTCTGGCAACGCTTCACGGGAGAATAGATCCCAACAAGCTGTACCGGATGTATGCTTACGGGCATCGCTTCCTCCTTTTGACAGCACATGATCTTCTCCATCATCTCCACCACAGACTGGTATTTAAACAGAATATCCTCTGTTTCACGGGAAGGCAGGGCAGTGAGCAGCAGCGTTTTCTTTGCCGCAAACTGCCCGGTCCGTTCCCGGAACAGTTCCTCCTCCATCAGCAGCACCTCCACCCTGTGGGTTCTGCAAAATTCCTCCAGAGATTCCGGATCTGTGACGCCTTCTATCCGCCATGGCACAAGCTTTCGTTCATTTAACAGAGCGGTAAACCGCTCCACATAGGCTTCCTCCCGATCACAGATCACAAAGTAATGGTTCAAAGCATCCCCTCCATATACATCCACGTGCCGATCAGTATGGGAACCGAAAGGTGAATCCCCGCCTCCTTCGGTATGGAAGCTTCATAGGGCTCCAGCCGCCGGCGCAAAAAACTGTCCCTGATATAACAGCTAAGCTTGCCAAGGCGCGCCCAAAGCGTACCGCTTCCAAGCATCCTGCCAAGGGAAACCCCCGCGCCTGTCAGGAAGGCAAGGGCCATGCAGCACAGGATCCCTCTGCTTCCCAGAAAACAGCCGGTCATGGACAACAGCTTCAGGTCGCCTCCTCCAAGCATTCCCAGACGAAAGAAAAACAACAGCAGCAAGATCGGCAGAAGCGCGCCTGCCAGCCTGTCCAAAAGCCTGCCAGCATCATTCCCAAGACAAAGCAGGATCGCCAGCATACTTCCTCCCGCAACCCAACCATTATAGATCTTGCCATCGCAGAGATCTGTACCTGCGCTTACAGACAGAAAAATCAGCAATGCAACACGGTTTATGCTCATATTGTGTTTCC
>CANQQN010000132.1 GCA_947625995.1 uncultured Lachnospiraceae bacterium | reverse complement strand
TCAAAGAACAGCTGATGGAGAAGGAAGGCAAGCTTCCCGACGCTGTCATCGCCTGCGTGGGCGGCGGCAGCAACGCTATGGGTGCGTTTTATGAATTTATTCCCGATCAGTCTGTAAAGCTTATTGGCTGTGAAGCGGCGGGTCTTGGCGTAGACAATCCGAAAAACGCCGCCACCATTGCCAACGGCAGCGAAGGGATCTTCCACGGCATGAAATCCCTGTTCTGTCAGGATGAGTACGGACAGATCGCGCCGGTGTACTCGATCTCCGCAGGGCTGGATTATCCGGGCATCGGGCCGGAGCACGCCATGCTCCACGACACCGGCAGGGCTACTTATGTGCCTATTACCGACGAGGAAGCGGTGTCCGCATTTGAATATCTGTCAAGGACCGAGGGCATCATCCCGGCAGTAGAGAGCGCCCATGCGGTAGCTTATGCGAGAAAGATCGCCGGCAGCATGGGTAAGGACCAGATCATTGTCATCAATATTTCCGGCCGCGGCGACAAGGACGTGGCGGCTATTGCAAGATACAGGGGGGTTGAAATCTATGAGTAGAATACCGGAAGCGTTCAAGAACGGGAAAGCGTTTATTCCCTTTGTTACCGGCGGAGATCCTTCTCTGGAGACGACAAAAAAGCTGATCATTGCCATGGAGCAGGCGGGGGCCGATCTGATCGAGATCGGACTGCCCTTTTCGGATCCCATTGCCGAAGGCCCTGTGATCCAGGAAGCCAACGAACGGGCGCTGGCGGCGGGCTGCACCACCGACAAGCTGTTTGAGATGGTGGCACAGGTGCGGCAGATCGTGAAGGTGCCCCTTGTATTTCTTACCTACATCAATCCCATTTACACATATGGCAAGGAACGTTTTATGAAGCGTTGCCAAGAGACGGGGATCGACGGCCTGATCGTGCCGGACCTTCCCTTTGAGGAAAAGGAAGAACTGGCGCCGGACTGCGCGGCTTACGGTATTGACCTGATCTCCCTGATCGCCCCTACCTCAAAGGAGCGTATTCTGAAGATCGCGGAGAATGCAAAAGGCTTTGTGTACTGTGTGTCCTCCCTTGGGGTCACCGGCGTTCGCTCGGAGATCAAAACGGATATCGCGTCCATGGTATCGCTGGTGCGGCAGGCAACGGATATCCCCTGCGCCGTTGGGTTCGGGATCTCCACGCCGCAGCAGGCGGCAAAGATGGCGGCAGTCTCCGACGGCGCCATTGTGGGCAGCGCCATTGTGAAGATGGTGGCGCAGTACGGAGAGGACAGCGTACCGGCAGTATCCGACTATGTGAAGGCTATGAAAGAGGCGGTCGCCGGCGTATAAACCCGATAAATTTATTGAAAAAAGCAGTTTTTGGGAAGCTTCGGGAGAATTGTTACACATAAATTAAATTTGTGGAACAACCTTGCTATTTTGCCCGAAATTTGATACAATTCTTTCAAAGGAGTTGGAAACTGGGAAAGCGCGTCGGTATCAGCCCGTTTTTCTATACGGCTGGCAGGATAAAATACAGTATTTGATACTGTTATGGAGGCACAGAGAGTATGGGCAACGGTTCCAGAAAAAGAAGAAAATTAGAATTGATGATGCTGGCGTCTTTTGTGATCGCCGCGATCTTGTTGATTCTGAACATCTTTTTTATGTTTAAGATGGGTTCCCTGCAAAGGCAGATCAACGAGATCAAGGAGGCAAAAGTCCAGAAACAGCAGATGGAGGCTACCAACGCCCAAGCAGGGAAAAAGAGCGATACGTCGGAAAAAAATGCGGATGAAGGACAGACGGAACCTCCGGCGCAATCGGAAGAACCGCCGCAGACTGCCGAGCCTTCCAAGCAGCCGGCGGAGACGGCGGCGGCAGCGCAAACCCCTGTACCGGGCGATACAAAATATGTCTATCTGACTTTTGACGACGGACCAAGCAAAAACACAGAGCGTATTCTGGCCATATTGGATCAATATAAGGTAAAGGCGACTTTTTTTGTCAACGGACGGGAGGATGCCGAAAGCATAGCCCGCTATCAAAAAATAGCCGACGCAGGCCACGAGATCGCCATGCATTCCTACAGTCACGATTATGAGAAGATTTATGCTTCTATAGAGAATTTTACCGCTGATCTGGATCAGATCCAGTCTCTCGTCCAGCGGGTCACAGGCAAAAAGCCTATGGTATATCGGTTCCCCGGCGGCAGTTCCAACAGGCTGTCCGTACGGAAGCTACCCATGCAGTCCTTTGCGGACGTACTTGCGGAGAGGGGCATCGTCTATTTTGACTGGAACGTTGACACCACCGACGGCGAAGGCCCTGACAGGCCGGTGGAGACACTTTTGGCCGGCCTTGAAGCAGGACTTGGGAAAAAACAGCAGAGCGTGGTGCTCATGCATGACGCGGTGGATCACAATACGACGGTGGATGTGCTTCCGGCTGTGATTCAGTCTTGTATTGACAAGGGGCTTACTTTCGGCGTGATCACTGCGGATACGCCTCCGGTGCACCACACCATAGCGGATTGACAACGGGAAACAGAAAACGGGCAGCAAAGGCTGTAAGAGGTGTATGATGAAAAGAGTATTGCTGAAATTAAGCGGGGAAGCCCTTGCGGGAGACAAAAAAACAGGATTTGACGAGGCCACGGTAATGGGGGTGGCAAAGCAGGTGAAGCAGCTTGTGGATACCCATGTGCAGGTGAGCGTCGTCATTGGTGGCGGTAATTTCTGGCGGGGCCGTACCAGCGAGACCATCGACCGCACAAAGGCGGATCAGATCGGCATGCTGGCTACGGTGATGAACTGTATTTATGTGTCCGAGATCTTTCGGTATGCGGGGATGGAGACACAGGTGTTTACTCCCTTTGCCTGCGGAGCGTTTACGGAATTGTTTTCTAAGGATGCCGCGGTGAAGGCTTTGGAGGCGGGAAAGGTAGTATTCTTCGCGGGAGGAACAGGGCATCCTTACTTTTCCACGGATACAGCCACGGCGCTTCGGGCTATTGAGGTTGAGGCGGAGGCTATTCTCATGGCGAAGGCAGTGGACGG
Organism: uncultured Lachnospiraceae bacterium; assembly: GCA_947625995.1. Taxonomy (GTDB): domain Bacteria; phylum Bacillota; class Clostridia; order Lachnospirales; family Lachnospiraceae; genus CANQUC01. The sequence goes on along the minus strand of CANQQN010000132.1, from coordinate 2,256 downwards.
AGTCTACGACAGCGATCCCAAGATCAATCCCAAGGCCAAAAAATACGATACGGTCTCTATTCAGCAGGTGCTGGATGAGAAGCTTCAGGTCATGGATCTTGTGGCCACCATTCTGTGCATGGAAAATAAAATGCCCCTGAAGGTGTTTGCCCTTCAGGAGGAAAACAGTATCATAAGAGCGGCGAGAGGAGAGCGCTGCGGCACGGAAGTCGTGGTATAAAATAAGATTATAGCAGGAGGGGATAATGATGGATGAAAGATTACAGCAGTTTGAAGGAAAGATGAAAAAAACCTACGCCAATCTGGAGTCGGAACTGATGACGATCCGGGCGGGACGCGCGAATCCCCATGTGTTGGACCGTATCCGCGTGGATTATTACGGAACACCGACGCCGATCCAGCAGGTAGCCAACGTGACGGTGCCGGAGGCGCGGATGATCCAGATCCAGCCATGGGAGGCCAATATGGTAAAGACCATTGAAAAAGCGATCCTTGCTTCCGATGTGGGAATCACTCCCACAAACGACGGCAGGCTGATCCGGCTGGTATTCCCTGAACTGACGGAGGAGCGCAGAAAGGATCTTGTCAAAGAGGTCAGGAAAAAGGGAGAAAACGCGAAGGTCGCAGTAAGAAATATCCGCCGAGATGCCAACGACTCATTGAAAAAGCTGGGGAAGAACTCTGACGTCTCGGAGGATGAGATCAAGGAACTCGAAGAAAAAGTGCAGAAAATGACAGATAATTTTGTCAAGGATATAGACAAGGCCATTGAGGAAAAATCAAAGGAAATCTTAACAGTTTAAAGAGAAGGGAATGGCTGTTTTATTATTGGGGCCGGGTTTGCGCCTGATAGTAAAGCAGCTATTTTTCGTATAGTAAAGTGAGAAAGAGATATTGGTGATAAGAATGAACATTCCGCAGCATGTTGCAATCATTTTGGATGGAAACGGAAGATGGGCAAAGGGCAAGGGGATGCCGAGAAATTACGGCCATGTGCAGGGGGCGAAGAATGTGGAAAATATTCTGTCCGCCGCCCATGATATGGGTATCAGATATGTGACGATGTACGCCTTTTCCACAGAGAACTGGAACCGCCCGAAAGAAGAGGTGGATGCGCTGATGAACCTGCTCCACGGATACATGAAGACCTGTCTGCGCACCGCAAAGAAGAACAATATGAAATGCAGGGTGATCGGTGACATCAGCAGGCTGGATGAAGCTACCCAGAAACGGATCCATGAGCTTGAGGAATCTTCTAAGGAATATGACGGGCTGAATTTTACCATTGCCATCAACTATGGCGGCAGGGATGAGATCGTCCGGGCTGTGAAAAAGATGGCTGCGGACAACGTGAAACCGGAAGAGATCACGGAAGAACTGTTTTCCTCCTATTTAGATACAAAAGGGTTGCCGGATCCGGATCTGCTGATCCGCACAAGCGGGGAGATGCGGCTGTCCAACTATCTTTTGTGGCAGCTGGCCTACGCGGAATTTTATTTTACCGATATTCCATGGCCCGCGTTTACTGCCAAAGATCTGGAGGACGCGGTTGCCTACTACAACAAAAGAGACCGCCGTTTCGGAGGCGTGAAGGAGGATACAGATGTTTAAGACAAGGCTCATCAGCGGTATTTTTCTTGTGATTGCCGCAGTTTTGACAATTGGCGCCGGTGGTGATATCCTGTTAGTGACGTTGCTCGGTTTGTCGGTGATAGGATTGGGAGAATTGTACCGCACGCACCAAATGTCCTTTTCCCTTCCGGCGGTGATCGTGTATATCGCCGTGGCGGGATATTATCTGCTTCTGCGGCAGTTTGACGCCCCGGCGGCCGGCGGCGTGACGCCCCTGCTTGGCATGCCCTATGCGGAAATCAAATGGCTGTATGCCATGGCGCTCCTTGTGGTGCTTTTGGGCGTTTACGTGTTTACTTTTCCAAAATATAAAGCAGAGCAGATAATATTGGCTTTTTTCGGCTTTTTTTATGTGGCGGTGATGCTTTCCTTTATCTACCGCACAAGGATGTTGGAGGGCGGCGGTGCGCTGGTGTGCCTGATCTTTTTCTGCAGCTGGGGCTGTGATACCTTTGCCTACTGCGTTGGCATGCTCACAGGCAAGACTGTGGGGAATCACAAGATGGCGCCGAAGCTGAGCCCGAAGAAATCCATTGAAGGGGGCATTGGCGGCATTGCCGGCGCGATGCTCCTTGGTATGGCGTTTGCCGGGGTATTGTCCGCCATGACGGGCAGCGCCCATCC
>CANQQN010000131.1 GCA_947625995.1 uncultured Lachnospiraceae bacterium | reverse complement strand
AAGCACATCGACAATATCGGCGGCGACTTCGCGCCATCCCCATTCTTGATGAAGCGGGTCTGGCCTCCAAGGTGGTGGATCTGTCCCCTCACAAGGACCCGGATGAATTTATCCAGAATGAGGGAAGAGACGCCTTTGCGAAACGTCTTCAAGAGGCGTCCAACAGCTTTCTTTTTGAGATCCGGATCCTGCAGAAGGATTACGACATGGCGGACCCAAGACAGAAGACGGAATTTCACAAAGCGGTGGCCGGGAAACTTTTAAGGTTTACGGAAGCTTTAGAACGGCAAAACTATACAGAGGCGGCGGCAAATATGCTGCACATTGGCGTGGGAGAACTGACCCGTCTGGTAAACTCCGAGGGAATGAAGCGGGGCGGCGTGATGCCGGTGGGACGACCGAAGCCCACTTCTTTCCAGAAGGAAAAGGACGAGGGAATCCTGCAGGCGCAAAGGCTTCTGCTTACATGGATGATCGACGATCCGGCTGTGTTTGCGAAGGTGCGTACATTGATCGGACCGGAAGATTTCACCGACGGCCTGTACCGGGAGGTTGCAAAGCTTCTTTATGAACAGCAGGCCAAAGGAGATCCTGCGCCGGCAAAGATCGTCAGCCATTTTCAGGAGGAAGAAGTACAGAAGCAGGTTGCGGCGCTGTTCCATACGAAGCTTCAGGGGGATGCTTCCGGGGACGGCCTCTCACGGGAGGACAGGGCGAAGGCGCTGTCGGAGATCATCTACAAAGTGAAAGCACACAGTTTTGAAAAAGAGAAAGAGCAAATGAATCTTGCCGACATGAATGCTATGCAGCAGCTGATTCAAAAACGGCGGGAACTTGACCGGCTGAAGAAATTGAATATTTCAATTGATTGAGGATCCCTGCCGATGCGTTTTTAAATACAAAATGGAAGGATGTAGCGCAATGGACGAAAACATGATAAAGCTGAATGAAAAATTAAAAGAACTGCTTGAAATGGCAAAAAAGAAAAAAAATATCCTAGAGTATCATGAAATCAGTGATTTCTTTGGGGATATGGAGCTCGACGCGGACCAGATGGAAAAGATTCTGGACTATCTGGAGGCCAACAATATCGATGTGCTGCGCATCACGGATACGGAGGATGTGGAGGACGAGGACGACGAGCTTCTTTTCGATGAGAATGAGGAAGAAGTGGACATGAGCAAGATCGACCTGTCCGTTCCCGACGGCGTCAGTATTGAGGATCCCGTCCGCATGTACCTGAAAGAGATCGGCAAAGTGCCCTTGCTCACCGCAGACGAGGAGATCGAACTGGCCAAGCGGATGGAGGAGGGAGACGAGGAAGCCAAGAAACGTCTTGCGGAGGCAAACCTTCGTCTGGTGGTCAGTATTGCCAAGCGTTATGTGGGCCGCGGCATGCTGTTTCTTGACCTGATCCAAGAGGGCAATCTGGGCCTGATCAAGGCCGTTGAAAAATTCGATTATCGAAAGGGCTACAAATTCAGTACCTACGCTACATGGTGGATCCGTCAGGCGATCACAAGAGCCATTGCTGATCAGGCCCGGACCATCCGTATTCCGGTGCATATGGTGGAAACCATCAATAAGCTGATCCGGGTATCTCGTCAGCTATTGCAGGAGCTTGGAAGAGCGCCTACACCGGAGGAGATCGCGGAGGAAATGGGACTGCCGGAGGAGCGCGTGCGGGATATCCTGAAGATCTCTCAGGAACCGGTGTCTCTGGAGACGCCTATCGGCGAGGAAGAGGACAGTCATCTGGGGGATTTCATTCAGGACGACAACGTGCCGGTGCCGGCGGACGCGGCTGCCTTTACCCTTCTGAAAGAACAGTTGGTGGAGGTGCTGGATACTCTCACGGACCGGGAGCGCAAGGTGCTGCGCCTGCGCTTTGGGCTGGACGACGGCCGCGCCCGCACGCTGGAAGAAGTGGGCAAAAAGTTTAACGTTACCCGTGAGCGCATCCGCCAGATCGAGGCAAAAGCGCTCCGGAAGCTGCGCCATCCCAGCAGAAGCCGCAAGCTGAAAGATTATCTGGACTGACCGGGGAGGATAAGGAACGTGCAGCTTTCAGAGCGTATGCGTATGCTTGCGTCAATGGTCACAGAGGGAAACAGGCTGGCGGATATTGGGACGGATCACGCCTATATTCCCATATTTCTCATAGAAAACGGGCGAATTCCTTCCGCTATTGCAATGGATATTGGAAAGGGTCCTCTTCTTCGGGCAAAAATGCACATTGAGGAGGCCGGGCTTTCCGGGTACATAGAGACGCGGCTGTCGGACGGGCTCCAAAAGCTTGCCTGCGGCGAGGCAGATACGATTCTGATTGCCGGCATGGGCGGCCCGCTGATCGACCGCATTCTGGCCTCCCGTCCGGATGTGGCTTCCTCCGCGAAAGAATTGATCCTGCAGCCCCAGTCTGAAATTACGGAGACCCGGATGTTTCTCGCGAAAGAGGGCTATCGGATCCTGCAGGAAGAGATGGTACTTGAGGATGGAAAGTTTTATCCGATGCTGCGGGTCAAAAAGGGGGCGCCCTATAAACTGACTGCATTGCAGGCGGCCTTCGGGCCGCTGCTTCTGGAGAAGAAATCTCCTGTGCTGAAGGCGTATCTGCAGTGGGAGGAGAAGCAATGCAATAAAATTCTTGAAAAGCTGTCCGACGCAGATACCCCGAGAGCCGCAAAACGGCTGGCGCAGGTGCGAAGGCGGCTTGCTCTGATCGGTGAGGCAAAGGAGGGATCTGATTGAAATGCGGTGAGATTATAGACAGGCTGGAACAGTGTTTTCCTCCCGCTTATGCGGAGGAATGGGACAACGTAGGACTTCTGGCCGGCGACAGAAATACAGAGGTGGCGAAGGTCATGCTGGCGCTGGACGCCACGGAGGATGTGGTACGGCAGGCGGCCGACTGGGGCGCGCAGCTTCTGGTAACCCACCATCCCATGATCTTTCACGGGTTAAAACGGGTGGTAAAGGAAGATTTTGTAGGAAGGAAAATCCTGTGCCTTGCAGAAAACGGAATTTCCTATTATGCCATGCATACAAATTTTGACGTGATGGGCATGGCGGACGCGCTGGCGGATATGTTGGGGCTGAAAGAGCGGGAAGTGCTGATGGAAGTGGTTCCCTCAGGGGAAACGGCATATACTGTTGATAGGCCGCAGGGCATTGGTCGGATCGGCTGTTTGGAAAAGGAAATGCCCCTTGCCCGGTGTGGCATGTTTGTGAAGGAGGCCCTCAGCCTTCCTTTTGTGACGGTCAGCGGCGACCCTGATCGCAGGGTATACCGCGCTGCCGTGAGCTCCGGCAGCGGCAAAGGGGTGATCTCCTACGCGCTGGCCAAGGGAGCGGATGTGCTGATCGCCGGCGATATTGGGCATCATGAGGCTTTGGACGCCGGAGAACAGGGTCTTTGCATCATTGATGCGGGGCATTATGGCACGGAGAAGCTGTTTTCCGGATTTATGAGCAAATGGTTTTGTAAGGAGTTTCCCGAAGTGATATGCCGTCAGGCGGACCAGAAGGAGCCGTTTCGGGTTTATTGACGGGTAAAAGAGGTGGAATGATGGAGAATGAAACAATACAGGTGACCGTAGGGGGAAAGTTCCGGGAATATCCTAAAAATATCCGTTATCTGGATATTGCGGCGGATTTTCAGGATCAATACAAGGATGATATCGTACTTGTGCTTGTCAATGGCAACCTGCGGGAGTTGCATAAGCGCTGTAAGAAAAACTGCGAGATAGAGTTTATTACCACGGCGGAACAGGCCGGGCAGAAGGCTTATGAGAGAAGCATGACTCTGCTCATGCTGAAGGCTGCCTACGACGTGGCCGGCCGGGACAACATTGACTGGCTGCGGGTGGAATTTTCCCTGCAGCAGGGCCTGTATTGCACCATGAACGGGCAGATGAAGCCGGATCAGGCATTTCTGGATCGGGTGGCCGACCGGATGCGGGAGCTTTGCCGGCAGAATATCCCCATACTGAAGCGGACCATTGGGACGGACGACGCCATTCGTTTATTTGCCCGGCACGGCATGTACGACAAGGTAAAACTGTTCCACTACCGGCGGGTGTCCAAGGTAAATATTTACAGCATAGACGGATTTGACGATTATTATTACGGATATATGGTGGCGTCTACCGGATTTCTGAAATATTTCGCGCTCTATGAATACCACGACGGGTTTGTATTGCAGCTGCCCACAAGGGAAAATACAAGAGAGACGCCGCCTTTTGCCCCCTATGAAAAGCTGTTCCAGGTCAATGAGCGTTCCACAAAATGGGGGGATATGCTGGGCATCGACACGGTGGGCGCGCTGAACAACCGTGTCACCAAGGAGAGCATCCATGAACTGATCCTTGTGCAGGAGGCGTTACAGGAGAAGGAGATCGCCGATATTGCCCGGAGCATCTATGAGCAGCAGGGCAAGCGGGTGGTGCTGATCGCAGGGCCTTCTTCCTCCGGCAAAACTACCTTTTCCCATCGCCTGTCCGTCCAGTTGAAGACCTTGGGACTACATCCTCATCCCATTCCCGTGGACGATTATTTTGTAGACAGGGACAAGACGCCGGTGGACGAATATGGGCAGCATGATTTTGAATGTCTGGAAGCCATTGACGTAAGGCTGTTCAACAAGGATATGCTGGCGCTGCTGGCAGGGGAACGCGTACAGCTGCCAACCTATAATTTTATTACCGGGAAACGGGAATACAAGGAAGACCGGCACCTGCAGATCGGTGACAATGATATTCTGGTCATCGAGGGGATCCATTGCCTCAACGAGGAACTGACCAGATACCTGCCGAAGGAAAACAAATTCAAGATATATATCAGCGCACTGACGACCCTGAACGTTGACGAGCATAACCGGATCCCGGCTACGGACGGACGGTTGATCCGCCGTATGGTGCGGGATGCCAGAACCCGCGGCACTGGGGCAAAAGAGACCATTGCCAGATGGGCCTCTGTTAGAAGGGGAGAAGAAAAGAATATCTTCCCGTATCAGGAGGAAGCAGACGTGATGTTCAATTCCGCGCTGATCTATGAATTGGCGGTGCTGAAGCAGTACGCGGAGCCTGCACTGTTTTCCATATCCAAAGAGGAACCGGAATATCAGGAGGCCAAACGGCTATTGAAGTTTTTGGATTATTTTGTGGGCGTCAGCAGTGAGAGCGTTCCCATGAACTCTATTTTGCGCGAGTTTATCGGCAGCGGCTGTTTTCATGTTTGATTTCGTCCAAATAGTTAACAAGATGTAAATTTTAGTAGGAAAAGCACGAACAACCTC
>CANQQN010000130.1 GCA_947625995.1 uncultured Lachnospiraceae bacterium | reverse complement strand
TGGGTTGGGTTTGAAATTGCCGCCGGGATATGGTATGATAACGTGGAAACTGCTGGAAGTCCGGCAAAAGAAGGCGGGACAGGAGAAACAAGGAAGGAGCGTCCGCTTTGAATCTGAGGGAACAATTACAGGAGATCAAGGTCAGCAATCTGCTGATGCTTACGCTGGCGGGCATCATCAACGCTGTGGGCATCACGATTTTTCTTATGCCGGTGAAGCTGTATGACAGCGGCATTTCCGGCACGTCTATGCTGCTCTCTCAGGTGACGCCCCGATATTTGTCCTTGTCGGTGTTCCTGCTTTTGCTGAATATTCCACTGTTTTTGTACGGCTTGCGGAAGCAGGGAGCCTTGTTTACGGTTTACGCCATTTATACCGTGGTGATCTATTCGGCTTCCGCATGGCTGATCCTGCATGTACTGCCCATTGACACTGCAGGGGCTTCGCCCCTTGCCGGACAGGACCTTTTGCTGTGCGCGCTGTTTGGCGGCGTGATCTCCGGGATCGGAAGCGGTCTTGCGATTCGTTTCGGCGGTGCTATGGACGGGATCGAGGTGATGGCCATCATCTTTGCGAAGCGTCTGGGTATTACGGTGGGTACTTTTGTGATGATCTATAACGTAATCCTGTATGTGGTCTGTGGGTTTGTGCTCCAAAGCTGGATCCTGCCCCTGTATTCTATCGTTACTTACGCGGCGGCCCTGAAAACGGTGGATTTTATCGTGGACGGTATCGACCGGGCAAAATGCGCCATTATCATTACCAACAGGCCGGACAAGGTATGCGCGGCGCTTTCCAAGACTTTCGAGAGCGGCATGACCAGAGTGGATGTGAAGGGCGGCTATTCCAACAAGGACAAGACCATGATCTATTTTGTGATTAACCGCTTTCAGGTCACAAAAATGAAAGAACTGGTCCACAGGATCGACTACAAGGCTTACATCACCATTAGCGACGTGGCGGATATTTTTTCTGCCAATCAGAATGACTGAATGCGTTGCCGGGTCATGTTGCATGTTGCGCAAAAAGCGGGCAATGGAGTTTGGAACGCTCCGGAATGGAGAGTATCATGAAGGATAATATTATTTTGATTGGGATGCCCGGCTCCGGAAAAAGCACACTGGGCGTTCTGCTGGCAAAAACACTGGGATATCAGTTTATAGATACGGATCTGATCATTTCCGGACAGCAGCAGGCTACTTTACAGGAGATCATAGATCAAAGAGGGCTGGAAGTGTTCCTTGGATGCGAGGAGCAGGCGGGGCTGTCGGTTGACGTCCACAGGACGGTGATCGCCACCGGAGGCTCCATGGTGCTCTGTAAAAGGGCCATGGATTATCTGAAGGGTATCGGAACGGTGATCTATCTGGATGTGCCCCTTCCGGCGCTTGTCCATAGACTGAAAAACATAAAAACGAGAGGCATTGCGGCAAGGCCGGGCGAGACATTGGAGCAGATCTATAAGGAACGGACGCCCCTTTATGAGGCATATGCGGATCTGACTGTGCCGGTATCCGGCGGCGAAGGGCTGGAAGATACGGTGGCGCAGGCGGCGGACCGCCTTATTTCATTTGGTCATTAGATGGGAAGACGATCTCCCGCTGGGAAAACGGGAGTTTCGCATAGTTAAGGATATTGTATTAACAACCCACGCTTACAAACTTATTTTAATGAATGATAAAGCAGACAGATTCATAATGACAGCAAAGTTATCATCTTCCAGGCATATATTCATACGAAGCCGTGGAGTTATATCGCAATTTTTAGTAACGAGGATTTTAGAAATAGAGAAAGCAGTACACAAAGTGTTGAGATTATGAAAATGCTGAGGGGCTGTTATATATGTTTCAAAAGAAGACTTTTGCTAATCAGATTTTACAATTTAATGAAAATTTGGCGCAAAAGTCGCTTGATTTGCCGATCGGATTTAAAATCATTAACCCGTTTACAGGGGATCAAAAAGAACAAGTTAGGAAAGTAACGACTGCATTTTATCAAAAATACTATAATGATACTGGCACTCGTCGTCTGATACTTGGAAGTTCACCCGCATGACGCGGCTCAGCTGTAACGGGGATTCCATTTGAAGACACAAAGCACCTCCAAAGCGAAACCGGAATCTTTATTGATAAATTCTATATCAATAAGTCTTCGTCAGGGTTTTTATATGATATTATTAGTAAATATGGAGGTTGTAAAAGTTTTTATACTGACTTTTACATGAATTTTGTTTGTCCACTCGGTATAGTTAGGACAAATTCCAAGGGTAAAGAAGTGAATTGCAATTACTATGAAAACAAAAAGTTAATAGAGGCTCTTTATCATTTCATCACCAGTACAATACGTAGTCAAATAGATTTTGGGATCGATACTTCGGTATGCTACTGTATTGGAAGCGGAGAAAACTTTAGTTTTTTATCTAAAATCAACAATGAACATAAATTCTTTAAGACAATTATCCCATTAGAACATCCACGTTTCATTATGCAATACAACTTAAAGAGCAAAGAGATGTATATTGAGAAATATATTAACGCATTGTGTAATTACAATAATTAAATAACTTGCGGAGGAAAATAAAAAACACAGAAGTGGGGATATCATAATGATTCTTATTCGTGGCATAAAAGGGGAAGTGTTCGCCAGAAAAATAAAAAAAGGAATTGTTGACTGCAGAGATGTTTTATCTGCTTTGCTGCATCCGCCGGTAACAGGATATGAATTTTCAGATTATTATGAAAAAAATCTGGTGAAAGCGCTGACTTATCTTGTAAATGAAAAAGAAGAAAACTTTCGTACCCCTGACTTTTTAAAAAAAATATTTATTGACTACTATATTCCACATATTTATTTGACATATTTTCATATTTTAAATGAACGTTCGTTTGAATGGCTGGACAGTTTTGAGGACGATTATCAGTTTATTGCATTAAATGTAAAAATCGATAGAATTACGAAAACAGCAATAGGAAACGGGTATTTTGGAGCCAGTATGACATATGTGGACAGCATTCGTGAACTTGCCCAGGATGACGCCAGCAATTTTTATGTGGCATGTATGTGTTCGTTAGAGAAGCTGTTTCCGGATAAAAAGGATATGCTACTGTCGCTTCAGATTTACAATACCTTGGCATTTGCACTTCTGTGCAGAGAAAAGACTGACAAATTTACGGATATAGAAAATGAATTTAGAATAATAACATATGATTGTCCATGGATTCAAAATGGAATCATGAAACAACTGCCAAGAAATGTGATGCTTACAGGGGGAAGCGGCGTTAAATATCGAGGAGTATTGCATGCAGGAACAGAACCGGTTCTGAAAAGTAATCTTTATGTATTGAATCATCCGGATATGTTGTTGGGTGACATTCTTTCCGCAGAAAATGGAAAGATCTCTCTTAATAGTCAGTTCAAATCAATAAATATACGAGATATATGTGAGGATTATAAATATCTGGGACAAAAAAGTGACTGCGAAAAATATATTAAAAAAATGATTCAAAATCAGCCAGAAGATATTTATGTGGAAAGAACCGTGCGCAAGCAATACAAAATGGACAATCTTCCAAACGCAAAATTTGCACCCGGTTTTCAAAAAGTAGAATACTAATTACAATGCGCAGAGGAAAACAACTCCGTATGTTGTTAAACATGGAATATGAAGGCGCGGTCAATCAGCCGAGTATCGACATTTTATTGAGGAAAAATGGAAGATTTACGGAGGTAACAAGCATTCTTAGAACAGAAGGGGTGAACCGTATGTATAGCATGGAGAACGCAATCTTTACTAACATGTGTATGATATGTGATAAAAAAGGAAATGTAGTCGTGCAGGAACGGGCTGCCCGGAGTTGGTCCGACATTGCGTTTCCCGGCGGACATGTGGATCTTTTACCACTGGGGTGGTCAGAGAGGTTTTGGAAGAAACCGGACTGACCGTGACGAACCTTCAGCTATGCGGGATCAAAGACTGGACAAAAGATGATGGAACAAGATACATGGTTTTTCTTTATAAAACAGATCAGAAAAGGCTGGCGCTTTCAGAGCCGGTGGCATGACAATTAACAGGGACGTTAAGTAGGGTATCGCTCTGCGTGCTGTTTTTTCAACGTATGCTTTGCTATTATATAGATACAAAGCGCCGGAGGTCATATATGGATATTGGAAGGACAATCAAGGAATTAAGACAGAAACGGGGAATTACGCAGGAAGAATTCGCGGATGCGCTGCAAGTATCTGTTCAGACGATCTCCCGCTGGGAAAACGGAGTAAACGCCCCCGACCTGTCAATGCTTCCTAAGCTTGCCACATATTTCAGCGTGACCACAGACTATATGCTGGGCTTGGAAAGGAATGATCGTATGGCAAAGCTGTTAAAGACCACAGAGACGTTTGAACTGTCCTCCAAACAGGAGGCTGAAGAAATGGTGCTGAGATTCAGAGGTGAGAAATTTCCGGCTCTGAAAGACTACAAGATCACCACCGATGGAGATAAGGTGATACTTGAGGTTACAAAGGAATTCAACAGCAATCTGGAAAGCAAGGAGTTTCACTGATTCATAATTTAAAGCAAATGTAAAAAATCCCCGTCCGGATCACCGGCTGATGAAAAGCCGGCGGCCGGAGGGGGTTTTGATTGCGGGGCTGTTCTTTTTTGGATCAGCCGTTATCTCTTATAAAACTCATCTACCGCCGCGAAGAACGCGTCGATATTGTCCCAGCTTGACATAGGCGGGATGTCGCAGCCGGAGGAAATGACAAAGTTGGGGTATTTGCAGCATTTTTCCATGACGCCAAGCGTCGCTTCCCGGACGGATTCCGGCGTGCCGTTGCGAAGCTGTCCCGCAGGGTCTACGTTGCCCATGGCAATGCGGTCCGCGGGGATCTTTTCCATCATCTCTTCCATATTGATGGCGTTGCCGAAGTGAAGGATCGGCGCGCCGGTTTCCAGAATGGAGTCGATCATGGGAATGGTGGAGTTGCCGCAGTTGTGGTACACCACGATGAAATTGTCGTCCTGCACCGCGTCAATGATCTTTTTCACATAGGGGCCGGAAAATTCCGCAGAAAGAGAAGGACTCAAAAGTCCCGCCAGAGGCTCCGCCATAACGATGCCGTTGGCGCCGGCCTCCTTGTATGCCTTGCTGTAGTTGATCAGAAATTCCGTCACCTTGTCAAGCACGGTCTCAACCATTTCAGGCTCCTCGTAGCAGTAGATCATTGCTTCGGAGACGTCCATCAGACGGCCTGCCAGTGAGAAAGGGCCGATGATGCCGGCAAGGACGGGGCGGTCGGTGATCATTTCAGAGGCTTTTTTGATGGCTTCTATGTAAATGCCGGTACGGCCGCTGCCAACTTCCGGAACCGCCAGCGCGTCCGCCTCTTCCTCTGAAGAAACAATGCTGCCCACAACGGTGGGAACCTCGTCGTCGGACACATGGA
>CANQQN010000129.1 GCA_947625995.1 uncultured Lachnospiraceae bacterium | reverse complement strand
ACAGGCAAAACAGCCACTTGAAAATATGATATAATATGGTAAAGTTGGATTTTTTGCCGAATTATTCAGATCCCCTGCCAAACGAAATGCCTTTCTGGATCCTGATAGTGGTGGTCATTGCGATATCAGCCATCCTGATCATTTCAGCTATATTGGCGCTGATGCACAAACATGTCAGGACCATGGGTCTGATTGCATTTCAGGAAATAATTGACAAATAATACATAAAAGTCCGAGAGGGTGCCGCCAAATCAGCAAGATCAGATGATTTGGCGGCACCTTCGCTCATTATATTCCCCTTCCCATTTCTTCACGAATAAAAAGGAGCCATTGCTCCATAGATGAATTCCTCATCTATTTTGCAACAGCCCCTTTCTCTTTTTGTTTGGATATCATTAACCGCTTTATTTATAATGGACGATCTTTCCGAAATCAGCTTTCAGAGAAGCGCCACCGACGAGCCCTCCGTCAATATCGGGCATTGCGAACAGTTCCGCAGCATTGCCGGCGTTTACAGAACCGCCGTACTGAATGCGGATAGCCTCTGCCGTTGCTTCATCATAAATCTCAGCGATACATTCGCGGATGCCTTTGCAGACCTCCTCAGCCTGCTGGCTGGTGGCTGTCTTGCCGGTACCGATAGCCCAGATGGGCTCATAAGCGATCACAATGGTCTTGGCCTGATCTGCCGTTACATTCTGCAATCCGATCTTCACCTGCTGACGGATCCAGTCCATGGTAATGCCCTGCTCTCTCTGCTCCAGAGATTCGCCGCAGCACATGATAGGGGTCAGACCATGCTCCAACGCTTTCAGCACTTTTTTGTTGATGTCCGCGTCTGTCTCCTTGAAATACTCTCTTCTCTCGGAGTGGCCAAGGATCACATATTTTACACCTGCGTCCACCAGCATGGCAGGCGCGATCTCGCCTGTGTAGGCGCCGCTTTCCTCATAATACATATTCTCGGCCGCGACCGCAATGTTGGTACCCTTGCAGGCTTCCACAACAGGAACGATGTCGATAGCCGGAACGCCGAATACAACATCCGCTTCGTCAGTCACTACAAGCGGCTTTAATTCATTTACCAGAGCAACCGCTTCGCTGGGAGTCTTGTTCATCTTCCAGTTGCCGGCGATAATCTTTCTTCTTGCCATAATCTTTATCCTCTCTTAATTCTATTTTTCATCAGCTGCCACAACGCCGGGAAGATCCTTGCCCTCAAGGAATTCAAGGGAAGCGCCGCCGCCTGTGGAGATATGTGTCATCTTGTCGCCAAAGCCAAGCTGGTTGACAGCTGCCGCGCTGTCGCCGCCGCCGATGATGGTTGTCGCGTCTGTCTCTGCAAGCGCCTTCGCAACCGCAATGGTGCCCGCCGCAAGGGTAGGATTCTCAAACACGCCCATAGGCCCATTCCATACAACAGTCTTTGCGGTCTTCACCGCCTCTGCAAACAGTTCCGCGGTCTTGGGACCGATATCAAGACCCATCATATCCGCGGGGATCTTGTCTGAATCCACATAGGAAACTTCGATCTTCGCGTCAATAGGATCCGGAAATGCTTTCGCAATGGTCGTGTCCACAGGAAGGAGCAACTTTTTGCCAAGGCTCTCCGCTTTTGCGATCATCTCTTTGCAATATTCGATCTTCTCGTCGTCAACCAGCGAAGTACCAACCTCATAACCCTTTGCCTTCAGGAAGGTATAGGCCATACCGCCGCCGATGATAAGAGTATCGCACTTTTCAAGCAGGTTTGAGATCACGTTCAGCTTATCCGCTACCTTAGCGCCGCCAAGGATGGCAACAAAAGGCCTTACAGGATTGTTTACCGCATTGCCAAGGAAATCGATCTCCTTCTGCATCAGATAACCGACTACCGCCGTATCCAGAAGATCCGCTACGCCTACATTGGAGCAATGTGCTCTGTGCGCGGTACCAAAGGCGTCGTTGACAAATACATCTGCAATAGAGGCAAGATCCTTGCTGAAAGCTTCGCCGTTCTTTGTCTCTTCTGCGCGGTATCTGGTATTCTCAAGCAGGATCACATCGCCGTCCTTCATGGCTTTTACCGCTGCCTTCGCGTTGGGACCTACTACTTCGGGATCTGCCGCAAATTTAACTTCCTGACCAAGAAGCTGGGACAGACGGACTGCTACAGGAGCAAGGGAAAGAGCGGGATCTGTTCCCTTGGGCTTGCCAAGATGAGAGCAGAGAATCACTCTGCCGCCGTCGGCGATCAGCTTCTTGATGGTGGGAAGCGCCGCCACAAGACGGTTCTCGTCGGTGATCACGCCATCCTTCAAAGGTACGTTGAAATCACATCTGCAAAGGACTCTCTTGCCTTTTACCTGAATATCATCCACTGATTTTTTATTCAACATTTGTTATTTCCTCCTTCAAAAAAATATCTTCGGCACATGATGCCTGTCACTTTACGGAAGATCCGAAGATCCCACGCAAACTGAAAACAGGCCCGGCCCTTCGGCCGGACCTGATGGAATCCTTACTGACTAAAATGAAACGTCATTATGCAAGCTCTGAGAAGTACTTGATCGTACGAACCATCTGGCTTGTGTAAGAGTTCTCATTGTCATACCATGAAACAACTTCTACCTGTGACTTGCCGCCGGGAAGCTTGGAAACCATGGTCTGTGTAGCGTCAAACAGAGAACCATAGGTCATGCCAACGATATCGGAAGAAACGATCTGATCCTCGTTGTAGCCATAGGACTCGTTTGCTGCTTTCTTCATCGCTGCGTTGATCTCATCAACGGTAACCTCACCGTCAACTACCGCAAACAGAAGGGTTGTAGAACCTGTAGGAGTAGGAACGCGCTGTGCGGCGCCGATCAGCTTGCCGTTGAGTTCAGGGATCACAAGGCCGATAGCCTTTGCCGCGCCTGTGCTGTTGGGAACGATGTTCACCGCGCCTGCACGTGATCTTCTCAGGTCGCCCTTTCTCTGAGGACCGTCAAGGATCATCTGATCGCCTGTGTATGCATGGATCGTACACATAATACCGGACTCGATAGTCACAAAGTCATTGAGTGCCTTCGCCATGGGAGCCAAGCAGTTTGTGGTACAGGAAGCTGCAGAAATGATGGTATCCTCGGGCTTTAAGGTCTCATGGTTTACATTGTAAACGATGGTAGGAAGATCGTTGCCTGCGGGAGCAGAGATCACGACCTTGCGTGCGCCGGCGTTGATGTGTGCCTGTGCTTTTTCCTTGGAGGTATAGAAGCCTGAGCACTCCAGAACTACGTCTACGCCAAGGTCGCCCCAAGGGCAATTGTTTGCGTCGGGCTCTTTGTAGATCTTGATGGTCTTGCCCTTTACTGTGATGGTACCTGCCTCGTCATCAGCGGTAACCTGTCCTTCCTCGCCAACCTTTACATATCTTCCCTGAGAAGAGTCATACTTTAACAGATGCGCAAGCATCTTGGGGCTTGTCAGATCGTTGATGGCTACGATCTCATACTCGGGATCTTCAAACATCTGACGGAATGCAAGACGGCCGATACGGCCAAAACCATTGATTGCTACTTTTACTGCCATATTAATTCCTCCTAAATTTGTATGTTATTGATTGCTTATTTTTTATCAATCAACTTAAGTATTAGTTTAACCAAATTTTTCTAAAAGTTCAAGATATTTTTTGCAAAAAACATGTGAAATATAGATGAAATTTAACTACGGTTCATTAGATGTCAGTTTTCATGGGTCTTGCCTGTCTGTATTTCATAATTGAAACTCAAAAAATTGCCGATTTACCCCTTGCATTGTCTGTTTTTCTAAACTATTATTATCTCATTACAGAAAGAATGGAGTTTTTATGTATATCAACAGGATGAAACAGGTTTATGAAACCGCCCTGACGCGCAAGAACAGCGTATCGGAGACAAACTGGATGTATGAGGACGGCGTTCTGTTAAGAGCCATGGCGGCGACAGGAGCGCTGTTGGAGGATGACCGGTATCTTTCCTTTTTGAAAAGATACATTGACAACTTTGTCACGGAAGACGGCAGGATTCCCTTCGTGGAAAACCGTCCGCCCAGCGTTGACTGTTTAAACAACGGTAAGGTCATCTTCACCCTTTACCACATCACTCATGAAGACCGGTACAAAAAAGCCCTCGCTTATCTGAAAAGCTGTATTGAACGTCACCCCCGGCTTGATGGCTGCGGCGGGTTTGCCCACAAAAAGATCTATCCAAACCAAATGTGGCTGGACGGCCTGTTCATGCTTCAGCCCCTGTACGCGGAATACACAAAAGAATGGGGCCCCTATGAATGCTTTGAAGACATTGCGAAGCAGTTTGCCCTGATCACCAGATTCGCCTATGACGAGGAAAAAGGACTGTACTATCATGCCTACGACCACAGCCGCAGCATGTTCTGGGCAGATCCGGTCACCGGGTGCTCCCCTCACTTCTGGGGCCGCGCCATGGGCTGGCTTGCTATGGCCGCTGTAGACACCTTGGACTACTTTCCTGCAGACCATCCCGGAAGGAACGCCATCCTTGACGTAGTGGAAAAGATCGCCGCCGGGATCGTCCGCTATCAGTCTCCCTCCGGCGTCTGGTACCAGATCCTCGATCTTGCGGACAGAAAAGGGAATTATAAAGAATCAAGCTGCACCTGCATGTTTGCCTACTTTCTGAAAAAATCCGTACAGATGGGATATCTTCCCGACTCCTTCCTGTCCTCTGCGGATAAGGCCATGGATGGTATCTTCTCAGAGTTTATCAATGAAAAAGACGGCCTTGTCCATATCGGCAATGTGTGTCTGGTAGCCGGTCTGGGGCCGGCAAAGAAACCTCACCGGAACGGTTCCTTTGCCTACTATATCAGCGAACCTGTGGTAGAAGATGACAACAAAGCGTTTGGTCCTCTTTTGTGGGCTCTCACCCGATATGCCGCGGACGACATGGGAAAATTTATTTAGCTATTTTTCCGGTCCTTTGCGCAAGCTTCGCCACCATGTTTATAAATTTAACAGATTGGAACTTCATCTATGAAAACATCCCTCTCAGAACACAGATATCTGATTCCCGCTGCCGCCGTCATCGCCTGCGTGATCTGGGGTACGCCCTTCAAATTATTAAAAATTTTTTATGAAGAGCTTCATATCACAACAGACCGCTTTGGCTCTGCCTACAACGGCCAAATGCTGGTGGCGGTGAGCATCCGTTTTTTCCTTGCAGGCGTCCTAACGCTTGCATTTGCAAAATTTACGGGGAACAAAATATTTCAATTAAAAACCAAACAGTGGGGAGAGGTACTTTTTATGGGACTGCTCTCCACTACGGTGTCCTACTATTTTTTCAATATCGGAAACGTCAATATTTTCTCCAGCATCAGCGCCAGTATTATTGGCCAGTCCGGCATCTTCTTCGGCGTGATCCTGTCCCATTTTGTCTATCAGAACGACAGTTTGACTTGGCAAAAGCTGGCGGCTCTGGCAGTAGGCTTTGTGGGACTTGCTCTCTCTCAGAGCAAACCCGGCGCTC
>CANQQN010000128.1 GCA_947625995.1 uncultured Lachnospiraceae bacterium | reverse complement strand
TATAAGTCATCAGCTCCTGCAGGCTCATATCCGGCTTTTTGAGGAAAGCAATGGCCCCGTCCAGCACCTCCGACAGGTTATGAGGCGGAATGCTTGTGACCATGCCCACCGCAATGCCCTCCGATCCGTTAACCAGAAGGTTGGGAATGCGTACCGGAAGCACCTCCGGCTCTTTCTCCGTCTCATCAAAATTTGGCACAAAATTTACGATATCCTTATCCAGATCCGCCAGATAAGCAGTCTGTGTGATCTTCTGAAGGCGCGCCTCCGTATAACGCATGGCGGCGGCGCCGTCTCCCTCGATGGAGCCAAAGTTGCCGTGGCCGTCCACAAGAGGCAGTCCTTTTTTAAAATCCTGAGCCATCACCACCAAGGCGTCATAGATGGAACTGTCCCCGTGGGGATGATATTTACCCATAGTATCGCCCACAATGCGGGCGCATTTTCTGTAGGGCTTGTCATAGCGAATGCCAAGCTCATGCATATCGTACAGCGTCCGGCGCTGCACCGGCTTTAAGCCGTCTCGCACATCCGGCAGGGCCCGGGCCACAATGACGCTCATGGCGTAATCGATAAAGGATTTGCGCATCACGTCAGAATATTCGGTTTTGATGATCTGTTCCATAATCTCATAATTCCTTTCAGCTACAGATGCCTACTCTCAGATGTCAAGCTCTGCGTCTCTTGCATTTTTATAGATAAATTCCCTGCGTGGCGGTACGTCCGTGCCCATGAGCAGGCTGGTGATATCGGAAGCCATCCGGGCGTCCTCGATCTCCACAAGCTTTAGTTTCCTTGTCTGTGGATTCAGCGTGGTCTCCCATAGCTGGTCCGCGTCCATCTCCCCCAATCCTTTGTACCGCTGCAAGGTAAATCTTCCGGACTGATGGCTGCGGCGGTATCGGTCCAGTTCCGCATCATTGTAAAGGTAACATTCCTGATCCTTTCCCTTTGAATCGGAAGGGATCACCTTATACAAAGGCGGCATGGCGATATACACATGCCCTTCAAAGATCAGTTCCGGCATGAACCGGTAAAATAACGTCAACAGAAGGTTGGAGATGTGGGCGCCGTCCACGTCCGCGTCGGCCATGATGATGATCTTATCATAGCGCAGCTTCGAGATATCAAAATCGTTGCCGTAGCCTTCGGAAAAGCCGCAGCCAAAGGCGTAGATCATAGTCTTGATCTCCGCATTGGCCAGAACCTTGTCGATGCTTGCCTTTTCCACGTTCAGGATCTTGCCGCGGATGGGCAGGATCGCCTGTATTTTCCGGTCTCTGGCATTTTTGGCGCTGCCCCCTGCACTGTCCCCTTCCACGATGAAGATCTCGCATTCGGAGGGATTGCGGCTCTCACAGTTGGACAACTTGCCGTTGGAATCAAAAGAAAACTTATTTTTGGAAAGCAGGTTCGTCTTGGCCTTCTCTTCCGTCTTCCGAATCTTTGCCGCCCGCTCTGCGCAGCCGATCACCTCTTTTAGCGTATCAAGGTTTTTGTCAAAAAACAGTACCGTCTCGTCGCCGGTCACCTTGCTCACCGCTTTGGCCGCGTCCTGATTGTCAAGCTTGGTCTTAGTCTGACCCTCGAACCGGGGCGCCGGATGCTTGATAGAAACAACGGCCGTCATCCCGTTGCGCACATCCGCGCCGGTGAAATTCACATCCTTCTCCTTCAGAATGCCAAGCTCTCTTGCATAGGAATTGATCATGGACGTGAAGGTAGTCTTAAAGCCTGTCAGGTGGGTGCCACCCTCCGCATTGTAGATATTGTTGCAGAAGCCAAGCACATTTTCGTGGAACTCATTGATATACTGGAAAGCCACCTCCACAGAGATTCCTTCCGATTCTCCGCAAAAATATACCGGTTCATGGACGGCTTCCTTGGACTTGTTCAGATCTCTGATAAACCCGATAATGCCTTCTTCCTCATGAAAGGTGATGCATTCCGGCTCATCCCCTCTTCTGTCCTCAAAATAAATGGTCAGACGAGGATTCAGATAAGCGGTCTCATGCAGGCGACTCTTGATCTCCTCCTCCCTGAATCTTGTCTTTTCAAAGATCTCGGGGTCGGGAAGAAAGTTGATCTTGGTCCCTGTGGTTTTGGATCTGCCGATTACAGGCAGAAGCCCATTTTCCAGCGGGATTACGGGAACTCCGCGCGCATAGCGGTCATGATGAATAGCGCCGTCTACAGAAATCTCTATGTCCAAGTAAGTAGACAGGGCGTTCACAACCGAGGAGCCGACCCCGTGAAGACCGCCGCTTGTCTTGTATACTGTATCGTCGAATTTGCCGCCGGCATGGAGGGTGGTAAAAACAAGCCGTTCCGCCGGCATACCCTTCTCATGCATCCCTACGGGAATGCCCCGTCCGTTGTCGATGACCGTGGCGGAGCCGTCCTTTTCCAGATACACCCGGATCTCGCTGCAGAACCCTGCCAGATGCTCGTCCACGGAATTATCGACGATCTCAAATACCAGATGATTGAGACCCTTTGTGGTAACGCTGCCGATATACATACCGGGACGTTTTCTCACTGCTTCCAATCCTTCCAGCACGGAAATGCTGCTTGCATCATACGTAGCTTTTTTTGCCATTATAATTTAAACTCCTTGTTTTTTCATCAAACCATATATGGTCTATTTTTTTGTAATCAAAAATATTTATAATAATAACTTTCGGGAACCGGAGCGGTCATGAAGCATACCCTTTCTCTTATCTGCAGCTTTCTTTTTCTATGCCTGATGCTGCTTATGCCCTCTCTGACGCTGGAGGGCAGCAGGCAGGGTCTGATCCTCTGGTTCCAAAACCTGTTGCCGGCGCTGTTTCCCTATATGATCTTAAGCAGCCTGATCCTCGGACTGGACCGGGATTCCAAACTGACGGGGTGGCTTTCCCCGGTCAGCACGCGTCTGTTTCGCATCAGCGGGAACGGCTGCTTCGCAATATTGACAGGCGTCCTCTGCGGCTATCCTCTGGGAGCCAAGATCACAGCGCAGATGATCCGGGCCAAAAAAATATCGGTAAGGGAAGGCCAATATCTGATCAGCTTCTGCAATATGGCAAGCCCGGGCTTTCTGATCCAGTATGTGACCGCCCAGTCTCTCGGAAGTCTGGCCTATCTGCGGCCCATGTTCTTTTCAGTGTACGGCGCGTCGTTTCTGACTATGGTCTTTTTACAACCGCTTTACAGGAGGTCATTAAAAACAGGCGGGCCGGGCAGTCTGCATACGCCAAACAAAAGATCTGCCGTATGGCGTCCCCAGCCGGAAAAAAGGGACGATCCTGCGGAGCCTTCCGATGCCGACACCCAATCCTTTTCGGTCAACGAAGCCATCATGGACAGCTTTGAAGCCATGGTGCGTCTCTGCGGCTATATGGTGCTTTTTTCAATTATCGCAAAAATGGTAACAGCGCGTTTTTCCACTGTTACCACTTCAAAAAATTTACTCATTGGTATCATTGAAATCACAAATGGAGTACACTATATTACGGAAAACATCGGCCCGCTTTCTACGAAGCTTCTGCTTCTCTCCTTTTGCGTTTCCTTCGGCGGCATCTCCTGCTTCGCCCAGTCTGCCGGCATGTGCCAGCACAGCGGTCTATCCATGCCTGTCTATCTGGCTTCAAAATTACTCTGCGCATCCTTTTCAATGCTGTTGATGCTTCTCTGGTGCGCAAAAGCGGGACTCATAGGTTAATCAACCCTGTCAAGAGCGGGATCAATCTTGTAAAGCGGTACCGCTTCTTTCTTTTTAGATTCCTGCTCCTGATTCTCCGGGATTCCTTCCGGGTGCAGTTCTCCCCGGTTTTCATTTACCACGTCATAGCAATCCTGAAGAGCCTTTAACAGATTGCCGTATTTTGCCCCGGCACTGTCAAGGGTATTTCCGATAATGTTCTGCAGAGTGCTGAGCATATCGTCTGTATATTGAATGGCGCCGGAACGGATCTCATTGGCGTCGTTAGTTGCGTTTGTAAGAATTTCATTGGCCTGCGCGGTAGCAGAATTTACGATCTCATTGGCCTGCGCATATGCCTGCTGGATGATCTCATGCTCGCTGAGCATCTCGTCCGTAGTCTCCTTTGCCTGCGCGACCATTGCGTCAGCCTTTGCCTGCGCGTCCTCAAGGATGGCGTCCTTATTGGCAATGATCTTCTGATAACGTTTTACCTCCTCAGGAGTCTTTAAGCGCAATTCTCTAAGCAAATCTTCCAGTTCTTCTCTGTTGACAATAATCTTTGTGGAAGACAAAGGCTGAAATTTGCAGCTTCCAATATATTCCTCAATCTCATCGATGATCTGTTCGATTCTGCTACTCATGGCAGTTCCTCCTTTAGTTAAATTTTTCTCTGATAGCTTTTATAACGGTCTCGGGTACAAAACGACTGATGTCCCCTCCGTACATGGCGACCTCTTTTACCGTGGACGAACTTAAATACGCGTATTCCAGACTGGTGGTAAAAAAGATCGTATCGATACCGGGATTCATAATGTGATTGGTCTGGGACATCTGCAGTTCATATTCAAAATCCGTGATGGCCCGAAGTCCCCTGACGATCACACCGGCTCCCACTTCATCCGCAAAATCGATCAAAAGGCCGCTAAAAGAAGTTACCTTAACGTTTGCATACGCTTTTGTAACCTCGCAAAGCATACGGACACGCTCATCTACTGAAAACAAAGGCTGCTTCTTGCTGTTGTTCAGCACGCCTACGATAAGCTCGTCCATAATAGACGCCGAACGCTTGATAATATCCAAATGACCGAAAGTAACCGGATCAAAGCTTCCGGGATATATGGCTCTGGTCATAACCGACTCCTAACAATCTGATTTCTTCAGAAACACATGTTTGTTTGTCTTGTATTTCTTTTCTCTTATAACCGTAAATCCAAGGCTGCCTGCATAAGAAAAATCTGTGCCAAGGGACGCTTCAACCACGATCAGCGTATCTGCGCCGACAAGGGGCGAAGACGACAGCCTCTGCAATACCCTTTTTTCATATTCATGCCCATAAGGCGGATCCATGAAGATCAGATCAAACGCGCCGTGGGCTTCAAGACCTGCCAAAGCGTCAAACACATCCGCCAAGATCAGTCTTCCCCTGTCCGAAAGATGGGTGTGGGCCAGATTATGGGAAATACAGGCGGCGGCATTTCTACTGCTTTCCACAAAAAAGCACTCTGCCGCGCCCCGGCTGAGAGCTTCAATGCCGATAGCCCCGCTGCCGGCAAATAAATCCAGAAAGGAACAGTCACACAGGTACGGCATCAAGATATTGAATACGGTTTCTTTGATACGATCGGTAGTGGGACGGGTGTCCGTCCCCGCAACAGTCTTAAGGGAAAGACTGCGCGCGCTTCCTGCGATGACTCTCATGCCCTTCCTCATTTCTGATAAAATGCAACATATCATATGCCATCATATGCGCATATCTTGTGGTGGCATCTCATATCTATTATAGATATTGTGGTCTCACATGTCAACAACAAAATCGCATTTCCTTCAAATTC
>CANQQN010000127.1 GCA_947625995.1 uncultured Lachnospiraceae bacterium | reverse complement strand
CGGCGAAGATCGGAAAAAGGCTGTAGAAGGGGAAAGGAATTGGAATGACCGCAGCAGGAAAGTCTGTCGTTTTTTGTTGATATCTGTCATTTTTTCATATATAATAAAGTTGCGGAATGCACCTTTGCCATATGCGGGAAGGAGAAGATATTGGCAAAAAGGTCATTTGACGAGTTGAATCTGAATGATGCTTTTCTGTTTGCGTCAGCCCTGCAGGATGAGGAAATTTGCCGTCTGATTCTGGAACTGATCCTTGGCAGACCAATTTCTAAGGTCAATGTGCATACGGAGCATGGGATCTTTTTGAGCCCGGATCTGCGCAGCGTCCGGCTGGACATCTACGCATCAGACGAAATGCAGGTAGGCTACAATGTGGAAATGCAGCAAAAGGACAGGGGCAATCTGCCCCAGAGAAGCCGTTTTTACCATGCGCAGATGGATGTGGGGGCGTTAAAGCCCAGCGAGGATTTCAGGGATCTGAAACCGAGCTTTGTAATCTTCATCTGCACGTTTGATCCTTTTGGCTATGACCTGTACCGGTATACCTTTGAGGAACGGTGTCTGGAGCGTGATTTTGCTTTAAACGACGGTACCCGGAAGATCTTTTTAAGTACAAAGGGAACCAACGGGACGGAAGTTCCAAAGGAACTGGTGGAGTTTTTGCGGTATGTGGAAAATACCAACGATGCCTGCGTGAAGGAAGCGGAGGATGAGCGAATCGGCAGGCTGCATGGGCGGATCAGCGCATTAAAGAAGAGCAGGGAATGGAGGGCCGGATACATGACGATTGGAGAATTGATGGAGGACTCCAGAGAAGAAGGCCGCACTGAGGGTTTAAAGCGTATGTTAACACTGACCAGCGCCATGACGAAAAATGGTGACGGCCATCTGATCCCCAGTCTGGAAAAAGACAGGGATCTGCTGGAGCGGATGTATGAGAAATATCATATCTGACAGCGTGGATCACGAAAGATAAAACATACAGGGAACACAGAGAAGGTTTTAAATATTTCAACGTACAATCCGGCAAGTGTTCCCTGTATATACAAGTCTACAAAAGAATCTGTAAGGATGCCTTGAAAATACGTGTAGAAGAGAATGGGATATAGAAACGCCCGGAAACATTTACATGAATAGGCATCCTGATCTTTTTTATTCCAAAAATGAGGCAGCATACGGCGGGTGCATTCTGTCATTTACAATAACCGGAAGCTGATATATAATAACCTTAAAGGGGAGAGACGCAGTGCATATCTGGAAGCCTTTTGCTAGGGAGCAAAAGATGCCCGCCGCCAAGATCGGGCGGCTGTGGAGCTTTAAGATCAGCAAAGTGGACGCTTGGAGTAAGTCCGGCGTCGTTGCCGAAAAATAAGTGCGGAGGTGTCGTATGGCGCTTGAAAATAAATTGGGGCTTACAAGCTCCGCCGACCTTGCACGAGAGGAAGAACGCATCAGCAAGAAAAAGGCTGTAGCGCTATTTGAAAACGGTGTTTTAGATACGTTGACGCCGGGGACTTTTGCTACGCTGCAAGCCATTCATCAATATCTTTTCGAGGATATTTACGATTTCGCCGGAAAAATCCGCACCGTGAACATCGCGAAAGGCAATTTTCGGTTTGCGCCGGTGATGTATCTTGAGGCGGCGCTGACGAACATTGAAAAGATGCCGCAGTCCACCTTTGACGAGATCGTTGAAAAATATGTGGAAATGAACATCGCCCACCCGTTCCGGGAGGGAAACGGCCGCAGCACCCGCATTTGGCTGGATATGATGCTGAAAGCTGCGCTGCATAAGGTTGTGGATTGGAGTCGGGTCCACAAGGAGGACTATCTTCTTGCTATGGAGCGCAGTCCGATCAAGGATATTGAGATCAAGCATCTGCTTGGGGCCGCATTGACCGACGACGTAGACAGCCGGGAGGTCTATTTGAAAGGCATCGACCGCAGCTACTATTACGAGGGCTATGAGGCGTTTAAGACGGAAGAATTATAATGGAGAGACTGGGTCACCGATATATAATAACCTTAAAGGGGAGAGACACAGTGCATATCTGGAAGCATTTTTGGACGATCACAAAACACAGGCATATGGTGATGAAAAACTGCTTTCGCGCGGGGATTTTCCGTCAGGGCCTGCTCCACGACTTGTCAAAATATTCTCCGGCGGAATTTCTGACAGGGGCGAAGTATTATCAGGGCTACCGCAGTCCCAATGCCAGAGAGCGGGAATTGTACGGCTTTTCAAAGGCGTGGCTGCACCACAAAGGCAGAAATAAGCACCATTTTGAATACTGGACAGATTATGATAAGCAGACAGATCAGATGAAGCCGGTGCGGATGCCCATTCCCTATGTGAAGGAAATGTTCTGTGACCGGGTGGCGGCCAGTAAGATCTACAAGGGGAAGGATTATACGGACAGCGCCTCTTTGGAGTATTTTCAGAGAGCAAAGGAAGACAGGTTCATGCATCCGGATACGGCGGCGCTGATGGAACAGTTGCTTGTGATGCTGGCCAATGAGGGCGAAGAAAAAACCTTTGCCTGTCTGCGAAAGCTAAAGGAGTACAAACTTGAACCAGACGGAACATATTTTTATCATTAATCCTGTTTCCGGAAAAGGAAGGGGAAACGCCATCGCGGATCAGATCGGGCAGGCCTGCAGGAAGCTTGGCTGGGAGTATGAACTGCGGTATACGCAGCCTGATCTGCCTGCATCCGGGATACCGGCGGAATATCGGGGCAGAGAGAAGAAAAAACGGGTGTTCTGGGCGGTAGGCGGTGATGGAACGCTCCATGAAGTGCTGAACGGCGTGGCCTATACGGAAGATGCTCTTGGGCTAATCCCCATAGGCAGCGGCAACGATTTTTCCCGTACTGTAAAGGACGCCGGACTTCAAACCGGCAAAATCGACGCGGGACGGGTCAATGGCCGGTATTTTCTCAATACGGTCTGCTTCGGCATCGACGGGCAGGTAGCCAACAATGTGGATCTGATGCGCGGCAGGTGGATCCCGGCCTCCCAGAGATATACGGCCAGCATTGTCTACACCTTTGTGACCTACAAGGAAAAACCGCTGGAATTTTTATACGGAGGACAGACCCGCCGGATGAAAAGCTCCGTGCTTACCATTTGCAACGGACGCTTTTACGGAGGCGGTTACAAGATCGCGCCGGATGCGAGGCTGGACGACGGCCTGCTGGAAATGGTGTATACAGATTATATCCGCCGCCCGCTTCTTGTGCCGCTGCTTCTGAAGCTGAAGAGAGGACGGCTTTACGAGGCGAAAGAGATCCACACGGATCAGATCACGGATATCCGTATCCGGTCGGAGGAAACACTTTCCTGTAACGTAGACGGAGAAGTGGTGCGCGGAAAAGAATTTCTGGTGGAAGCGGCGCCGGGAGCCGTAAACTTTTTCTATGATCCGGCGTTTGCGGACATGCTCTCGGCAACCTCATAGAGAAAAGCGTTGCCGGATTTTCCTGTCTGCACGATGAGACCTAGCCGTCGCAGTACGGTCAGAGCGTTTTGGGCGGTACGGGGAGAGATCCCGGCGGCTTTTTGAAATTCCTTCAGGGTAAAAGGCTCCGGAAGGGGATAGGGAATGAATTGCATATAATCTTCGGGGCGGTCGATCCAAACTTCCCCGGAAATGGCAAGGGGGATCCTGTCGTAGCGATGGGAGCCTCTTTTTTTGTCTCTGCTCCAGCCGTCCAACAGCCGGTATTCTTCCAGATCCAGCATGGTGACGCACAGATGCAGGTTTGGGTGGGTCAGATAGGGCATGATATACACAAGCTGCCGGAAGATCTCCATGGGGCCGCCTGTTTTCGGAGAGCGGCGTCTGGCGGTAGCCTCACCGGTCTGAGGGTCAATCCATGACAGCCATTTTACATGGGGGACAGGGTGGACAATGGTCACCGGCATCAGAGGAAGAAATTTGTCCAGCTTGTTTTTCAAGGTGTGAAAGCCTGCGGACTGGATCTCCACGATCTCCTTGCCGGTGCAGATATCCGCAATGAAGCCTTCCACTGGAATCTCATGAAAAGCGGGATCCGGGGCGTAAGTATACTTTAAGATAGCATGGGTGGTCTTCTCGGAAAGGGTGCCGATGCCCTGCCGCGCTTTTTCTCGGTTCAGTATGAATCTTTTGGCATTTTCAAACGCAGTTTCCGTCGCCTTTTCCATGGCACACCTCTTTTTTGTCTCACAGATCTTCCGATTTCATATCCTTCAGTATACGGCAAAACCAAAAAAGACGCAACAGGCGTTCCGGGATTTCCCGCTTTTCCTTTTTCGAAAAATATGGTAGGATGATACAGGAAATAAACCGGTCTTTGGGCCGGATCGGTCTGATATAAAATGGTACAAAGGAAGAGTCATTCATGAATGAACAGATAAAAAAGCTCCCCATAGAGCAACAGATCGTACGGCCGTTGCTTGCATGGTACGAAAAAGAAAAGCGGGATCTGCCGTGGCGGAGAGATCCCAACGCATATCGTGTCTGGGTATCGGAGATCATGCTTCAGCAGACAAGAGTGGAAGCGGTAAAACCTTATTACGCCCGTTTTATGGAGGCGTTGCCTGACGTGAAAGCCCTTGCAGAAGCAGACGAGACACTTCTCTTGAAGCTCTGGGAGGGCCTCGGCTATTACAACAGGGTGCGGAATATGCAGAAAGCGGCGAAGATTATGGTGGAACGCTACGGCGGCGCCTTTCCGGAAACCTATGGGGAGATACGCAGCCTTCCGGGAATCGGGAGCTATACTGCGGGGGCCGTCTGTTCCATTGCTTTCGGTCTGCCTGTGCCCGCTGTGGACGGTAATGTGCTGCGGGTGATCTCCCGGATTCTTGCCAGAGACTGGGATATCGCCAGACAGTCCGTAAAAAGGTCAGTGGAGGAAATGCTGGCCGGGGTCATGCCGAAGGATGCGCCGGGCCAGTTCAATCAGGCGCTTATGGAGCTTGGAGCCACAGTCTGCGTGCCAAACGGCATTGCCAGATGCGACGCCTGTCCGGTGGCGGTCCTTTGTCTTGCAAAAAAACAGGATCTGATTCTGAAGCTGCCTGTTAAGTCCCAAAAGAAAACAAGAAGGATTGAGGAAAAGACAGTATTGATCCTGAAGGGACAGGCGGGGGTAGCTCTTTTAAGAAGGCCGGCCAAAGGACTGTTGGCGGGAATGTATGAATTTCCCAATTTAAGCGGATATCAGAATGAGAAACAGGTGCTGGACTTTTTGAAAGGTCAGGGTATCTCGGCGGTCCGGATCCGCCCGCTGCCTGCCGCGAAGCATGTTTTTACCCATGTGGAGTGGCATATGAAAGGGTATCTGGTGCAGTTGGACGAGACAACCGGCGGGGGCATAGGCTCGGCGGGTGGCGGTATGTTTTTCGCACAGCCGTCGCAGATACAGAAAAGCTATGCGATGCCTTCCGCCTTTGGGGCTTATATGCCCTATATTCTTTGAGAGATTGGGAAAAAGATCAAGAAAAGGCAAAATCTACGGAGTAAGTTTCACA
>CANQQN010000126.1 GCA_947625995.1 uncultured Lachnospiraceae bacterium | reverse complement strand
ATCACATCCGGCACGGCCTTCTGGCTGTCGTCGATGATGTAGCCGCCCTTTAACGCTTCCTTGGAAGATCCGGCAAGCTGCGGCAGGTTCTGCCTTGTCAGCGCCAGCGCCGTAGGCGCGTTCTGGCTGGTGATGGCGTAGTACCATGCAGCCGCGGTCTCGGTGGCGTCCGCCGGACGGAAGATGTTGAAGTTAGGCAGCGCCCGCAGCATCGCCAACTGCTCGATAGGCTCATGGGTAGGGCCGTCCTCGCCCACGCCAATGCTGTCATGGGTAAATACATAGGTCACCGGCAGCCCCATGATAGCGGCCAGGCGGGCCATGGGCTTCACATAATCGCTGAATACAAAGAAGGTGGCGATGTAGGGCTTCAACCCGCCGTGGAGCGCAAGGCCATTGCCGATGGCAGCCATAGCGATCTCACGCACGCCGAAATGCAGGTTGCGTCCGCTGTAATCCTTCTTTGAAAAATCGCCTGCATCCTTCATATTGGTCTTGTTGGAGGGCGCAAGGTCCGCGGAACCGCCAATCAGGTTGGGCAGAATGTCCTTGATCCGGTTGATCATGACGCCGGACAGATTACGGGTAGCCTCCGGCTTATCCTCATATGCCCAGAACGCCTCGTTGTCAATCAGGCTGTCCGCCGCGTGGGTGTCATGGTATTTGTCCCAGAGCGCCTTCATCTCAGGATATTCTTCACAGTATTTTGCAAACAACGCGTTCCATGCGTCCTCGGCCTTTGCCTTCTCCTTTGCAATGGCCCTGTAGTTTGCGTATACTTCCTCAGGCACATAAAAATCCTTGTCTACCGGGAAGCCAAGATTCTCCTTCAGTGCGGCCACATTTTCCACGCCCAAAGGCTCACCGTGGGCGCTTGCCGTGCCCTGCTTTGCGGGGCAGCCGTAGCCGATCAAAGTCTTTACGGTAATCATGGTGGGACGGGTAGTGTCAGCCTTTGCCTCCTCGATGGCTTTGCCGATCTCCTCCAGATTGTTGCCGTCCTCCACTACAAGGGTCTGGAAGCCGAACGCTTCAAACCGCTTCTGCACATTTTCCGTGAAAGCGATATCGGTGCTTCCCTCGATGGAAATGCTGTTGGAATCATACAGCACGATCAGCTTGGAAAGACCGAGAGTACCGGCCAGAGAGAAAGCCTCTGAGGAGATGCCTTCCATCATGCAGCCGTCGCCGCCCAGCACGTATGTATAATGATCCACCACCGGGAATCCTTCTTTATTGAAAACAGACGCCAGATGGGCCTCTGCCATCGCCATGCCTACCGCCATGCCCATGCCTGCACCAAGAGGGCCTGTGGTCGCTTCCACGCCTACGGTGTGGCCGTACTCAGGATGGCCGGGGGTTAAGGAGCCGTCCTGACGGAACTGCGCCAGATCCTCCAGCTTCAGGTCGCCGTAGCCAAACAGATGCAGCAGGGAATACAGCAATGTGGAACCGTGGCCGCCTGACAGGATGAAACGGTCTCTGTTGGGCCACTTGGGATCTGCAGGATTGTGGTTCATATGCTTTGCCCAAAGCTCGTACGCCATGGCCGCGGAGCCAAGGGGCAGGCCGGGATGGCCGGAATTTGCCTTCTGTACTGCGTCTGCCGCCAGCACACGAATGGCATTGACAGACATTGTATCAATATTGCTCATAGTAACCTCCATAGTGTTTATTTTAACATAACTCATTCCGATATCCCGAACGGCTTTCTAAACTGCCGGTTATCAGGTATTCCTGTTCCACAGGCAGACAATTCCGTTCCGTTATCGGACCTCACATTTATTCTCCGAAAACTGCCTTGTAGTCTGCCTGAAACTTGGCGATACCGGCGTCTGTCAGCGGATGCTTTGTGCACTGCTCAATGACGCTGTAGGGAACCGTCGCGATATCGGCGCCTGCCAGCGCACAGTCTGTTACATGGATAGGATTGCGGATGCTGGCGGCAATGATCTCGGTCTCAAAGCCATAGTTTTCAAAGATCTGCACAATGTCTTCAATAAGATTGATGCCCGGCTGTGAGATATCATCCAGTCTGCCAAGGAACGGAGACACATAAGTGGCGCCTGCCCTTGCAGCCAGAAGCGCCTGATTTGCGGTAAAGATCAGGGTCACATTTGTCTTGATGCCTTCTGCGGAAAGTACCTTCACTGCCTTTAAGCCTTCCACGGTCATGGGGATCTTAACCACCATGTTGGGGTGGATCTTCGCGATCTCCCTGCCCTCTGCGATCATGCCTTCCGCGTCAACGGTGGTAGCCTTTACCTCGCCGCTGATAGGGCCGTCCACAATAGATGTGATCTCCCGGATCACCTCGTTGAAATCTCTTCCTTCCTTTGCGATCAGGGAAGGATTCGTGGTTACGCCGCAGATCACGCCCATGTCGTTGGCCTTACGGATATCCTCTACATTCGCTGTGTCAATAAAAAGTTTCATGTTATTTTCCTCCTGCATTTATATTATTTTAATTCATTTACCTTATTGAAAAGCATATTTTCAGGCTGCCCTGCAAAATCTGCCGGTCTCACAGCCTGCCGCTATCTTTGTCCGTAGTAGGCGTTCTCCCCGTGCTTCCTTAAGAAATGCTTGTCCATCAGTGGTTGGGGAATGGGCTTCACATTTGGATTGATGCATTCAGTGAAATACGCCATCTTTGCGCATTCCTCCAGAACCACCGCGTTATGTACCGCTTCCTTTGCATCCTTGCCCCATGCGAAAGGCCCATGGTTGGTGCAGAGCACGCCGGGTACATAGACAGGATTCTTCTCTGTGAACGTCTCAAGGATCACAACGCCGGTGTTGCGCTCATAGGCTTCGTCGATCTCCTCTTTGGTGAGACTTCTGGCGCAGGGGATATCCCCGTAAAAATAATCCGCGTGGGTAGTGCCATAGCTGGGAATGCTCCTGCCGGCCTGCGCCCACTGGGTAGCCCACGGAGAATGGGTATGTACGATACCGCCCACGCCCTTGTCCTTCCAAGCCTTATAAAGCTCGATGTGGGTCTCCGTATCGGAGGAGGGACGGTATTTCCCCTCGATCTGATTGCCCTGAAGATCCATGATCACCATATCCTCCGGCTTCAGGTCATCATACTCCACACCGCTGGGCTTGATGGCGAAATAGCCTGTTTCCTTGTCATAGCCGCTGACATTGCCCCAAGTGTAGGTCACAAGCCCCCGGCGGGGCAATTCCATATTGGCCTCATAAACCTGTTTCTTTAAATTTTCTAACATCCTTTTCCTCCATTCCTAAGACGTCGTCCGAAAAACACCTGCGAACTTTCCCGGATATGCCGGACAAAAGTCCACCCTGTGATCATCGTGAATCTATGCATCCCGGATCTGTGACGTCTTTTGCGCAGATCCGGTCTTCGATCAACGCTCCTCTAAATGTTCAACCGCTGCGCGCTCGATGGCAAGCCCTTCTTTGTAGCGGATAATGAACCGGTTAAATCCCTCTACGTCGGCAGGATCCGGCGCAAGGGTCGTACCCTCCTCTTCTGCAAATACCCGGTTTTCAAGGAATGCGTCCAGCGTCTCGCCTTCCGCCTTATTCTTCATATAAGAAGCAAGAAGCGCGATACCCCATGCGCCGCCTTCCCCTGCGGTAGACATGACCGTTACCGGCGTATTCACCGCCGCAGCCATGATGCTCTGGCCCACGCCCTTCGTCTTGAACAGACCGCCGTGGCCAAGGATCTTGTCCACCTGTACGCCCTCATTCTCCACCAGAATGTCCATGCCGATCTTCAGCGCGCCCAGCGCGGTGTACAGATGGGTACGCATAAAGTTCGCAAGATTAAATCTGCTGTTGGCGCTGCGGGCAAACAAGGGACGGCCTTCTGTAAAGCCGGTGATATGTTCCCCGGAGAAATAACAGTAGGAAAGCAGTCCGCCGCAGTCCTTGTCCCCTTCCATGGCCTTGTTGTAAAGGGTACCAAACAGCTTATTCATATCCACTTCCACGCCGAAGGCCTCGGAAAATTCTTTGAAAAGGCCCACCCATGCATTCAGGTCGGAGGTACAGTTGTTGCAGTGTACCATGGCCACCGGATCGCCGGCGGGAGTCGTCACCATATCGATCTCCTCATAAGGCTTTGAAAGCGCCTTCTCCAGCACGATCATGGCAAACACGCTGGTGCCAGCGGACACGTTGCCGGTGCGCTTTGCCACGCTGTTGGTGGCCGCCATGCCGGTGCCTGCGTCCCCTTCGGGAGGGCAGAGAGGAATGCCGGCCTTCAGCTTGCCGGAAGGATCCAGAAGCCTTGCGCCTTCCTCGGTAAGATTCCCTGCGGGATCGCCTGCCACAAGAACCTTCGGGAAGATATCCAGCATCTTCCACGGATAGCCCTTGTCCGCCACAAGCCCGTCAAACTTTTGCACCATCTCTGCGTCGTAAGTCTTTGTATCAGAATCAATGGGGAACATACCGGCCGCGTCGCCGATGCCCTGCACCTTCTGTCCGGTAAGCCGCCAGTGAATGTAACCCTCCAGCGTACACATATAGTCGATGTCCGGCACATGCTCCTCGCCGTTCAAGATCGCCTGATAGAGATGGGCGATACTCCACCGCTGGGGTATATGAAATTGAAACAGTTCGGACAGCTTTTCGGACGCAGGCCCCGTAATGTTGTTGCGCCATGTACGGAAGGGCGTCAGAAGCTTTCCGTCCTTGTCAAAAGGCATGTAGCCATGCATCATGGCGCTGATGCCCATGACGCCGATGGTGGTAAGCTCCACGTCATAGGTGGCGCTCACATCCTTCGCCAGACTTGCGTAGCAGTCCTGAAGCCCGGTATGAATGTCCTCCAGACTGTAGGTCCAGATATTATTTTCATATCTATTCTCCCAGTCATGACTGCCGGATGCGATCGGCCTGTTGTTTTCGTCTACAAGCACTGCCTTGATACGGGTGGAACCGAACTCAATACCCAGCGCCGTCCTGCCATCTAAGATGGCCTGTCTTGTTTCCTGAAGATCAAGACCCATATGTAACCCCTCCTTTATAATTCAACGCGTCCTTCCAGAGCGCGCAGTAATGTCACCTCGTCGATGCACTCCAGATCGCCGCCCACCGGCACCCCGCTGGCAATACGGCTGACTTTGATGCCCGTAGGCTTGATCAGCTTGCTGATGTACATAGCGGTGGTCTCGCCTTCCAGACTGGAGTTGGTCGCGATGATCACCTCATTCACATCTCCCTGAAGTCTGGTCATCAGTTCCTTTAACCTGATATCCCCCGGCCCGATGCCCAGCATAGGAGAAATGGCGCCGTGCAGCACATGATAGACGCCTTCGTATTTTCCGGTCTTTTCATATGCTGCAAGGTCTCTTGTAGTTTCCACCACCATGATGGTGCCGTGATCCCGGCTCCGGCTGCTGCAGATAGGACATATCTCCCTGTCTGTCAATGTAAAACATTCCTTACAATAACAGGTGTGGGAGCGAGCGTCCGTGATCGTATCCGCCAGCCGCTTTACATTTTCCTCAGGCTGATTCAGCAGGTAAAACGCAAGACGCTGGGCGGATTTCGTTCCGATACCCGGCAGACGGGCAAGCTC